>JBJENA010000092.1:0-6567 GCA_051879955.1 Wujia sp. | reverse complement strand
TATCATAGTGTAAAGCCTTTATTCAATTATCAATATGCGTTTATTCTTGTGGAAACATTGGTCGAATGACCATTGAAATGTCTATGTGATTATCATATATCCGCTAAGAGAATCTTGTCAAGCAACAAAATCTTTATTTTTTATGTAGAGTTGTGGTATGATAATTTCAATTTTACGATTGTCTTGGGGAGAAGGAGAAGATGGAAGTAAACAATCTGCATTTATGTATAGGCTGTATGCGGGAATTACATAACAAGGATGTGTGCCAGTGTTGTGGTTTAGTGCAGAAGGACTATGCACCGACTCCTCGCTGTCTGATTCCGGGAACACGATTGTCAAACCGCTATGTGTTGGGAAAGGTACTGGGAGAAGGAAGCTTCGGGATTACATATATTGGATGGGATGAAGTTCTTGCATTTCCGGTTGCAATCAAAGAATACTATCCGTCTGATCTGGTCAGTCGGGATGTGATACGTGGAAATGATACGGATGTATATATGTATGCGAATCTAAAAGAGGAAGAGTATCACAAGAAGCTGGAACGTTTTCTCAAAGAAGCAAGAGACTTGACCAGATTTAATTCCCTGCGTGCAATCGTATCTGTAAGAGATTTCTTCTTTGAAAATAATACCGCATACATTGTCATGGATTATATACGTGGTGAAAGCTTAAAATCGTATGTAAAACGTGAAGGAGCGATGGATGCAGAGCGGGTGCTTGCGCTGTTCAAGCCGGTGCTGGAATCGTTGATGAAGGTGCATGAAATTGGAATCATACATAGAGATATCAGTCCGGATAATTTGTTGTTTGATGAAAATGATAATATGGTCTTAATTGATTTTGGTTCAGCAGAATTGCAGAATTCGGATGTGACGCGAAGCGTAACGATTATGTTCAAACGTGGTTTTTCACCGGAGGAGCAATATCGCTCTTGTGGAAAACAAGGTGCGTGGACAGACATTTATGCTCTGTGTGCGACCATGTATTATGCGATGACAGCGGTTACGCCGGATGAATCAATACAAAGGGTGATTGAGGATCGGTTGACACCGCTTTGGGAGAAGCCGCAGATTCATCTGTCAAGACGACAGATGGATGCAATTATGAAGGGGTTGATGATTCGGTCAGAGGACAGGTATCAAAAAATCAGAGACCTGTATGATGATCTGTATAGTCATGATAAAAAAGAGGCACCGGTGAAACAAGGGTTTTCGTCGAAATTCATTCTTGCAATTGCGATTGGTGTGTTGGCAGTTGTGATACTGGGAGGTTATTTCCTGCAGC
Organism: Wujia sp.; assembly: GCA_051879955.1. GTDB lineage: Bacteria > Bacillota > Clostridia > Lachnospirales > Lachnospiraceae > Coprococcus_C. Next base: position 5,283 of record JBJENA010000092.1, on the reverse strand, counting down.
TGTTTCAAAATGGAGATACGGAACAGGTTATTAGAACGAAGACGACACAGAATACCGAGTCTGAGGGTGTGACGAGAAAACAGCAGACGACACAGACCCAGGCGACCACGCAGGAAAATCGAACCACGGAAGCGAAGACAACCACGCGGGAAAATCGAACCACGGAAGCGAAGCCGACCACGCGGGAAAATCGAACCACGGAAGGAAAGCCGACCACACAGGAAACGCTGACGACAAGAGCACAGTATACCACGCAGGAAATGCTGACGACACAGGCAAATCCGGTTACAGAAGTTACGCCGACGACGGAAGCGAAAACGACGACGCAGACGACGGAAAATATGGATGGACTGGATGGATTTATTCAGTGATGGAATGTTCGTGAAATAATCATACTATACGGAGGATGCCTGTTATGGGGAGAGAGAACGAGACGTTCAGTCAGACATTATCTCGGTTATATGAAGAAAACCATTTTATTTATTTTGATGAATTTATAGTCAGAAAATTCGTTCAGACTATAGACGAGGAACCTTTGACGGATGAGATACGAAAGAAAGCATATCAAAATTTCTATCAAGCAATCGGAAAAGTAGAGATTGCAAATCCTGCAACCATGCATCGATGGTTTGGTTTGTCCGGATATGCAAAACCGAATCGTGAACATATATTTCAAATGGCCTTTTGTTTGAGAATGTCAAGACAGGAGACAGAGGAATATCTGCTGACAGGGTTAAATGAAAACTCATTTCAAATCAATGATTATCATGAGATGATTTATCTGTATGGTATCGAAAATACTCTGCCATATGATAAATGTCAGGATATGATTGATATGTTCGAGCAAAAGCTGACTACAGATTTGGAAGTGTCCTATACGAGGAATACCGGACAGATGATGCGGGAATTTGAACATAGAAAAAACCTTCCGGTCAATGAATTTATGCTGTTTATGATTGACAATGTGATGTATTTCAAAGGATATAGCAACACTACATTGCGATATTGGATGGAATACCGCAGACAGGTGTTACACTACATCCGGGAGGATGCAAAACAAAGTCTGGAACAGCTTCTGGCTGAAACGGATTATGCGCAGTGGAAACGAAAAAATCCATTTATGAACAAGAAGAATCCATATGAGATGATTCGCAAATATCTGGGTTCCAAAAACACAAATTCTGTATCACAAATGTGGAAGGACAATATTTTGGAACTGGCACATATTGCTTATTCCATGTTGGATAACAGTTCGTTGGTACATGATGAATTGTTTTTGGGCAGTGGCGCAGTGGCAGTAAAGTCGGGACATTCGGAAGTAAGAAATATGACGATGAAACATATGTCTGATTTGTTGCGTGTGGCACAACAAAAAGAACTGGCTTTTCGCATTCTTGCTGCAATCCGGATGTTGGAACATGAACAAAAAGAAGAGCCTTGTCCCGATGAGGTTTTGGAATTGCTGCGATGTCTCAATGGAAAAACCAAAGCTGCATGGAATTGTGGAGCGGCGTTGAAGTGGTTGAAAACCTATCAAAAAGAACATAAGCGAAGACAATTGTTGGTACAACGGGGAGACTTGTTACCATTTGTATTGTATGTTGCACAACGACGGTATCTGGAAGAGATTCGTGGGGATATGGAACTCTATGAGCAGCAGGAAGCAAGAAAGCTGTTTCAACAGATGGCAGATTGTGTGCTGACAGCCTGCAATATGCAACGATTACAGGAAAACAGGGAATTGGACGCTGTGTTGCTTGCCTGTTTTCAGGAGGAAGAAATGTATGGATATCCGGATGTGTTAGAAGCACTATATGGGGAATGAGGTGGAGAAAATGAAACGGAAGATGGTATGGATGCTAGTTTGCATTTTGTGTCTTGGACTTTTCGAGCATGTATGTATGACCGTTATGCCGGGAGCAGTAAGGCAGGTACAGGCAGCAGAGTATGTTTATCCGGTTGAGGAGACGAAGATTACTGCGGAATTGGATTCGGAATATAAGGATGCTCAAGGTGTAAGGTATACGTTGGACAGCGAGACATATACAGCAGAAGTGGGGCAGACCTTAGTAAGTGGGTCCGAAAAAAATAATAGTGAGTACCAAGGTGCAAATAACGGTGTATGTGTCATTCCTGAAACGGTCAGTTTTGATGGAAGTGAATACACAGTTACCAATATTGCTCCAAGTGCTTTTTATCAAAATCAATACTTAGCTACGATTGTGATAGCGGATACGGTAGAGACAATAGGTGCGCTGGCATTAAATACATCATATATGAAGTATATATATATTGGATCCGGTGTGCAGGAAATCGAGAATGCGGGAAACATGCTTGGCGGTTGTCGCAGACTTGTGGATATTTGCGTTTCTTCGGAGAATACAAATTTTGTTTCCAAGGATGGCATCCTTTTTAGCTACGATATGAAACGTTTGATTCATGCACCTGCATGGCTGGATGGTCGTTGTCTCACAACGTATGAGGTTCCGGATGGAGTAGAGCTTATTGGAGAGAGTGCTTTTTCTTACTCGCGTTTTCGGAGGATTCTATTGCCGGATACTGTAAAGACGATTGAAGATTATGCGTTTAATGAGTCTTATATTACAGATATAGATTTGTCAAGTGTGACGACGATTGGAAGACGGATTTTGAACTCTTGCTGGTATCTGCACACAATCAATTACCCGGACAGTGATTGGCTGGTCGATGATGCTATGGGTTCAATGATTGGCGGTATACCGAATATGAGGGTGATGTATTTAAAAAAGGGTTTATCTTATGTTCGATACAACCACGAGGATTACTTGAGCCCTTGTTATTTGGAGGTGCTTGCGGTACAAGAGGGTACTACCAAGATCGGAAAAAAGGAATTTTATTATGATCAATTCTTAAGAACTGTTGTATTACCGGATGGACTTAAGACGATTGAAAAAGATGCGTTCTCATATTGCACGAGGTTAAAGAAAATCTATATACCGGATACAGTTACAGGAATTGGAGATGGCGTATTATCGAATACCGAAGCGGTGGTTTATGGTATTCCGGGCAGTAACGCAGAAAGCTACGCAGCAGAAAATGGCTTGCAATTTGTGGATGCCAGTCATCATGATCACGAAAACTTGCCGGAGACAGTATTGTATGAGGATGCTTATTCCAAGATGACGGCGAATTATTGTGAAGAATGTGGTTATGGAAAAAATGTCAAGCAGATTTTCAAGGAACAAACGGGAGTCGTGGATGGAACGAATGGAGCCTATGATTTCTTTTTGGATAAGACAAGAGAAAAGGTGACATTGGATGAAAACATGATGGACAGCCAAGGAGTTGTCTACGAAATAATAAGTGATAAGGCATATGTTAAGACGATAGGGAGTAATGTGCAAACAAAGCATATTGTTATCCCGGAGGTTGTGATATGCAACAATCAGGAATATATAGTCTCTGTAATGTGGGGAAGTGTGGATAATTCTTCGATAGAATCTATCACACTTCCGGATACTCTTGATCAAATCTACAATGATACATTTCGTAGTTCTTTGCAATATCTGTATATTGGAGAGGGATTAAGAAATCATGACAGCCGCGCATTAGATATAAAGGGGATAAAAGGCATTTGGGTTGCTCCCGGGAATGCAAGATATTACGTAGAGGATAAAGTCTTGTACGACAAGAACGGAAATGTGTTATGTGATTTTTCAGGTAACATTGCATCTCCGAGTCCGAGTACAGAGCCAACGCCGACTGTAGAACCGACGCCAACACAGACACCAAGTACAGAGCCGACACCGTCAGAGACACCGAGTACAGACCCAGCGCCAACGGAGCAGCCGAGTGCGAACCCGATGCCGACGGAACAACCGAGTACAGATCCAACGCCGACACAGACACCGACAGAGCAACCAACACCGGTTGTGTTGAAGCCGGGCATAGTGTCAGACGTCAAAGCAGCTACCAAGAATGGAAAGCATATCATTCTCAGTTGGAACCGGGCAAATCACTGCAACAAATATGAAATATACCGCGCCACCAAGAAGAATGGCAAGTATCAGTGTATTGGCACTGTGGCGAATAACAAGAATACCTACATAGACAAAAATGTGGAAGCGTACAAGACGTATTATTATAAAATACGCGCAGTTTCAAAGTCGGCCGGAAAGAAGATGGTTGGAAAGTATTCAAAAACAACCGGCTATGTTGTAAATGGGTTAAAGACCCCGGAAATTGCGGTCAGGAAAAAGAAGACCTCATCCGGTATTCGTTATCTTGATGTGACGATGAAAAATATCAATGGAACCAATATCGAATTGTATGTAAAAAAGGGCAATTCCAAGTACGTGAAAGTAAAGCTTGTATCCAATCGCCTGTCGTATTACAAAGGGAAAATGAAAATAGGGTACAAATCAACCGGTCAGAAGATGTGGGTAAGGTTGAGAACCTATAAGACGGTAAAAGGGAAAAAATATTATAGCGACTATTCGAAACCGGTTTTGATAAAATCATAATTGGAGAATATGCAGGATGGCTGCCATGTCGAGAAAATCTCGATATGGCAGTTTTTGTTTTGTCCGAAAAATGTGAAAAAGAAGACAGCAATAAAAACGGAAAAAAATTTGCAAAGGTCAAAGTATATAATCTCTATAAAAATTCCATTTTTTTACAAAAAAATAGTCCTTTCATTCCTAAAACAGTCCTTTGGTTTCGATAGATTGAAATGCCGAATCCGATAATTTATATTGTTCATAGGTGGAGGAGAAGGAGTCAAAAAAGATGCGTATAGCTTTATATGGAACAGATGCTAAAAGATTAAATATGCATAAGAAACATTTGTTGCAAAATTTTGCACTTATTGACAATGAAGTACATGTTTCCTGTTACGAAGATGAGGATGAATTGAAAAGTAATCTGACAGATTATCAGGTTATTTTCATGGAAGAGACAATTATTAAGCAGTTCGAATCTTATACAGAACAGGCGCAGGAGAAAAAGAAGATTACCTTCACAGCGGGAAAAGAAGTAGTAACCTTCAACTTGGGAGATATCTATTATGTCGAAGCGGAATTAAGCAAGATTCATCTGATGACGAAGGACGGGGAATATGTACTGCCAATGACGATTACGGACGCAGAGAAGATTTTAGAAGCGGAGGGGTTTATCAAAACGCATAGAAGTTATTTGGTCAATGTCCTACATATCAATCGTATCAAGAGTAAAGCGGCATTTCTGGACAATGGAGCGGAGATACCAATTAGCAAATATCGATTAAAACAGGTAAGACAGAAGTAT
>JBJENA010000091.1:8390-25622 GCA_051879955.1 Wujia sp. | reverse complement strand
TACATTCGTCCGGAGGATAGAGATTTCCACCTTGAGGAAAAGCTTTTGACAGAGTTGAGCGGAATTCTGAATTTGGCATTAAAAGGTTATCAGAGAATTGTTCGGAATGGATACATTTTTTCATCCCAAAAAGAGAGTGATAAGATAATCAGAGAAATTCTCAGATTTGACAATCCATTCCGTAGTTTTGTGAGAGAAAAAATTGAGTATTCTTACGGAAACAGACTGTCATATTCCAAGATAAACCGTGCCTATGTGGAGTGGTGCAATGCGAACGGAATAACTACAGAGAGGGCAAATGACGGATTCGATATGCATAAAAGAATGGACGGAAGGGACATCTTCAAAGAGATAAACACACTTTATAATGTCGAAAGATACAAAAGCAACGGAGAGCGAGGAATAAAGAGTGTCTGTTTGAAACAATCCGATGAATAAACCCGTATTTGAGAGTCCAATCAAATATATATAATTATAATGGATATACGGACACATTACGGATGATTGCATTATTATAGGAAAGGAGATGGTGGAATTGTCTGTATATTTAAGAAAGAGACAACGAGCAAAGGGAACTGTCTATGAGATTATCATTGACCATTTGGATGGTAATGGCAAGAGAGTCAGAAAGAGCAAAGCACTTCCGCTTGGAACAAAAAAGGTTGAAGCGGAGAAGATTGCCAGAAGAATGGAATTGGAAATTGAGATGGGTGCTTACATAGACAGAGAACCGATTACACTGAATGAGTATTTTACAGAGAAATACTTAGGAGATTATGTAGTTGTGGCTGGTTTGTCTCCAACAACAATCAAAAGCTACAAGCAGATGTTTAATACGAAAGGAGGCATCAATGACTATTTAGGTGCGGAATATGTCAATAATGTTACTGCGGACAAGTTACAAACCTATGTCAGATTGCAAATGACAAAGGAAAAGAGAAGTCCTAAGACCATCAGGAATCACATGGGTTTGATTAGAAATATCCTGCACAGAGCCATGATAGACAGATATATGACAAGACAGGAGAATCCTGTTACATATGTCGTAATGCCTATATGGGAAAAAAAGGAGACACAGGCATACAAACTGGAACAAGTCAAGATAATGATGCAGAGAGCAGAAGAATCAAAAGATTTGTTCATGCTTGCGGTTATAGGACTTTGTTGCCTTGGCGGAGGATTAAGACGCTCAGAACTTGCGGGATTAAAGAGTAGTAAATGCTATGTTGAAAAAGATATAGATAATAAGGCAATAGACATATGCGAAAGTGTTGTGCAGGTGGAGGGCGGACAAGAACTAAGAAAGTGCAAGACAAAAAGCAGTATTCGTACAGTTCCTATCGGTAACACATTGGCAGACATAATATGTAGAGTGAAAAGACAGAATCTTGAGAAAAAGCTGGAAGCTGGAGAAGCATTTGCTGGTGGAGATTTTCTGTTGCTGATGGATGTGTTTCCGTATGCACCTGCAAAGCCAAACTACATCTATAATCAGTTCAAAAAGTTTTTAAGAACAAAGTGCCCTGACCTGCCACAGCTTCGGCTTCATGACTTAAGAGCCACTTACGCATCCATAGGCGCAGAATTAGATTTCAAACAGAATAATCTAAAAACTGCACTTGGGCATAGTGACATTAGTACTACACAGAAGTTCTACATTAAAAACTTCAATGAGAGCTTACAAAAGGATGTCATGAAGCTGGAAGAAGCATACAAAAGAATAGGATAAAAAATGTGGTCGCCATAAAGTCGCCGTTAGTTTCGGTAATCATTCCGTACTAAAAAGGTGATTTTGTGGCGATTGCTTTTTTGTGAGGGAGGTGTATAATGATAGAAAACATAACAAAAACAGGGAGGAGGGCAAGGAATTCTAGGCATGAAAAAAGCTCTGAGACAATCATTCTCAGAGCAAAAAAAAGAGCGCGAGACGGGGATCGAACCCGCGACCCCCTCCTTGGCAAGGAGGTGCTCCACCGCTGAGCCACTCGCGCTTATCTGTCGCTGTCTGTCAGCGACAAGTAGTATATTATCACAGCACTTTCGTTCTGTCAACAACAAATTTCAATTTTTTCTTTGTAAAAATTTGAGAGTATTTTGGAACTGAAATTCGGCTTGCTTTCCCTTTGGATATCTTCTATAATTCAGTTGGAGGATAAAATCTGGATAGAGGATAAGACATGGCTAAAAAAGACGTAGTAGCACAAGATAGCAAAATTGAAGAACAAAAAACCTGGAAGGACAGGGTAAAACATTTTTTGCGCTATTCCATGCATACATGGATTGCGCGATGTTTTTTTATTGCATTTGGAATGGAATTGCTGTTGGAGATTTTAGGGCGCAGATCCATCTGGCTGGGTGTCAAGTTTATGCTTTCGTCTCCGATTGTGTTCTTTTATAATACAATCATAATTTTTTTCACATATCTGTTTGCATTATTTTTCCGCAAGCGAATTTTTGCAATGGCATTGATTAGTGTGCTATGGCTAGGGTGTGGTATTGCGAATTTTGTGGTGCTGGGATATCGTATCACTCCGTTTGCCGCAATTGACTTTGTGATGGTAGGAGATGTCCTGTCGATGCTCGATGTCTACTTTGCAAAGTGGCAACAGGTACTTTTGGCTGTGGTTATAGTGGCAGTTTTGGTAGGAATCGTGGTTTTGTTTCGAAAGACACCAAAGTTCGAGGGCAAGAAGCATCTGTTTCGAACCATGATATTCTGTGTAGTAATCTGGTCCGTGTTAACCTGGTTTACGAGCTTCAATGTCAATCACAACATCATCTCAGATGATTTTGCGAATCTCGGTATGGCATATCAGGATTATGGATTTGCATATTGCTTTACGAACAGTATTATAGACAATGGTATCGCGAAGCCGACAGATTACAGCGAACAGACCATGCAAAAGATTAAGTATGAGCTTACGGATCAAAAGCTTACGAATGAGAAAAAGAAGAAAACTCCAAACATCATCTGTGTACAGCTTGAGTCCTTCTTCGATCCCAATGTAGTAGATGGACTGGAGTTAAGTGAGAATCCAATTCCGACCTTTACGGCGCTTCGTGAAAAATTCCCTTCGGGATATTTGACAGTACCGGCACTGGGAGCAGGAACAGCAAATACAGAATTTGAGATTTTGACAGGAATAAAGTCCGGATTTTTCGGAGCAGGAGAGTATCCGTATAAGACAACAGTCAATGAAAAGCCGATAGAAGGCATGGCAAGTCTTTTGAAGAAGGAAGGCTATAGTGCCTTTGCGATTCACAACAACAAGGCATCGTTTTATGACCGCAGACATGTATATGATGAGATGGGATTTGATCATTTTATCTCTTTGGAATATATGAATCATGTGGACCGTACTCCGACCGGATGGGCAAAGGATTATTCTTTGATTGAAGATATCATTTCTTGTATTCGCAGCACGCAAACAAAGGATTTTGTCTATACAATCAGTGTGCAGGGACATGGAAAATATCCGGAAGAAGCAGGTGTTTGTGATGAGGTCATAAAGGTGAGTTATCCACAGGATCCGGTCAAGCAGAACCAGCTTTCTTATTATATAAATCAGATTCATGAGATGGATATCATGATTCATGATCTGGTATATGCACTTGATAACACTGGCGAGGAATATGTGTTGTTACTCTATGGAGATCATCTGCCGACCATCACGTTTGCAGATGAGCAATTGCCGCATACACAGTTCCAAACGCAATATATTTTAGTCAACAATATGAATCTTGAGCTTGAAGATGAGGATATCGAGACGACGCAGATGTCGACAAAGATATTTAGAGCTTTGGATTTAGATTTGGGATATGTTATGGATGCGCATTCAATTTACGAGGGTACGAGAGCAGATGAAGTCATCCAGCTTTTGGCATATGATATGTTATTTGGAGAAAACTATATTTATGATGGAAAATCCCCGGTAGAGGATGAGATTCCGATGAAGCTTGGTCTTCGTGAAATCAGTATCCGGGATGTAAGTAACGAAGTGGATCATGCGGTTATAAAAGGATATAACTTCAATGAGTTTTCGCATGTCTATCTGGATGATGAGGAGTTAGAAACCATCTATGTAGATTCGTATACGCTGATGGTGGTGAATACCGTGTTTGAGCAGGGAGCAAATATCACGGTAAAACAGCTGGATGAATCCGGTCATATCTTGAGTACGAGTGACGGATTTGAATTCAAATAAATGCATAATAAACGAAAACAATAAAAAAAATAAAAAAATAAAAAAAATAAAAAAGTGAAAATGGGGTTTGAATACTCTGTCGAATTATAGTATAATAGGCTAAATGTATTCTAATGGGAAAGAAGGGAATAAGGAGAGATTATATGGCAGCTGTAATGGACGTAAAACATATCAACCCATTCCTACAGTCAAGTATCTCAATTGTTGAGAGCGTAACACAGGTGAAGTTGACAGTTGGAAAGCCTGAAAAGTCAGACTTTTTCTTGCGGGATAAGTACTATGCGATTCAGGTTGGTGTCGTAGGAGAGATGAAGGGACAGGTCGTATTGGCCATCAAGGAAGACAATGCCAAGGATATTGCTTCAAAGATGATGTATGGTATGCCTGTAGAGACTTTAGATGAGATGGCATCTTCAGCATTAAATGAGCTTGGTAACATGGTTATGGGAAATACTGCAACAATTTTTTCAACGCAGGGTATTCTCATCGATATCACGCCACCTTTGGCTGTGTATGGAGAGAATATACAATTAAAGCCGGATATTGAAGGCTTGAAAGTTCCACTATTATACGGTGGAGAAGAGTACATCGGATTATATATTTGTGTAAACGATGAAAAGTAAGATATTTTATTACATTATAAGAAAGGGAAAAGAACAATGAGTAAAATTATTGGAAAAGGTATCACATTTGATGACGTGTTGTTAGTACCACAGTTTTCAAGTGTTATCCCAAACGACATCATTCTTACAACACAGCTTACGAAAAATATTAAGCTCAATATTCCGCTTATGAGTGCCGGTATGGATACAGTTACTGAGCATCGTATGGCAATTGCTATGGCTCGTCAGGGAGGTATCGGTGTGATTCACAAGAACATGTCGATTCAGCAGCAGGCAGAAGAGGTTGATAAGGTTAAGCGTTCTGAGAATGGAGTTATTTCGGACCCATTTTCTCTTTCACCGGAGCACACATTGGAGGATGCTGACAAGCTGATGGCGAAGTTCCGTATTTCCGGTGTGCCAATCACAGAGAACGGCAAGCTTGTTGGTATTATTACAAACCGTGATTTGAAGTTTGAGACAGATTATACGAAGAAGATTAAAGAGTCCATGACATCAGAGAATCTTGTAACTGCTCGTGAAGGCATTACATTAGATGAGGCAAAGGCTATCCTTGGAAAGGCTCGTAAGGAGAAACTTCCAATTGTAGATGAGAACATGATGCTCAAGGGATTGATTACAATCAAGGATATTGAGAAGCAGATTAAATATCCAAATGCTGCAAAGGATTCACAGGGACGTCTGCTTTGTGCAGCAGCAGTTGGTGTCACTCCGGATATCTGCGATCGTGTAGATGAGTTGGTTGCAGCAAAGGTTGATGCCATCGTTATCGATACCGCACATGGTCATTCAGAGAATGTATTGAAGACCTTCCGTATGATTCGAGACAAGTATCCGACGTTGGATGTCATCGCAGGAAACGTTGCAACAAAGAAGGGTACACAGGCTATGATAGATGCCGGTGTTGACGCAGTGAAGATTGGTATCGGACCTGGTTCTATCTGTACAACCCGTGTGGTGGCAGGTATTGGTGTTCCTCAGGTAACTGCGATTATGGAAGCATATGAAGCAGCCAGTGCAGCGGGTATTCCTGTTATTGCAGATGGTGGAATCAAGTATTCCGGCGATATCACCAAGGCACTTGCAGCAGGTGCAAATGTATGTATGATGGGTAGCCTGTTTGCTGGTACCGATGAGAGCCCTGGAGATTTCGAATTGTATCAGGGAAGAAAATACAAGGTATACCGTGGTATGGGTAGTATCGCAGCGATGGAGAACGGTAGTAAGGATCGTTACTTCCAGGCAAATGCAAAGAAGCTGGTTCCGGAAGGTGTAGAAGGACGTGTAGCATACAAGGGTTCCGTAGAAGATACTGTATTCCAGTTAATTGGTGGTCTTCGTTCCGGTATGGGTTATTGTGGAGCACAGACAATCGAAGAGCTTCATGAGAAGGCAGAGTTCGTACAGATTTCTGCAGCATCCTTGAAGGAAAGTCATCCACATGATATCCAGATTACAAAGGAAGCTCCAAACTATAGTGTAGAGTAATTATAGAATCTGTCAGCGTGGACAATTGTTCGAAAAAAAGAACATTTGTCTGCGCTGTTTTTTATTTACAAAGAAGAAGTGACATGGTATATTCCTTTTTGGATGGTATTCGGAAGAAACCATACCGGAGAAAAGTTTATTCAGTCAATGCATCCCTATGAATTTTAAGGTGCGACACAAAAGATGGAATCAGATATCACCGAAACGATATCTGTGCATACAGGAAAAAGGGGTGATGGTATGAAGATTGGATTGATTGGTGCAGGCAAGATGGGCTGTACGCTGGGAAAGCACATGACGCAGTATGTCTTGGCGCATGGGTCGGAGTTTGAAACAGCGCAAGAGATGAGAGAGTTCGTTCCAAGTGTTTGTGTGATGGGATATTACAGCCGGAATCCGGAGAGCGCAAAGCAGGCAGCACAATTTACCGATACGAAGTACTACGAAAGCATGGAAGCATTGGTTGAAGTATGTGATGTGATATTTATTACGGTTCCGGATGGTCAGATTGCACAGGTTGTACATAACTTGTTACAAATATGCAAAAACCTGAAGGACAAAATCTTGATTCATACAAGTGGAGCATTGTCTTCACAAGTCTTTTCCGATATGGATGACCAGCTCATTGGTTATTCGATTCATCCACTCTATGCGGTGAATTCCAAGTGGGATTCCTACATAGAATTCCCACAATGTTTTGTTACAATTGAAGGTCCACAGAAGTACAGACAGTTTTTGGAAGATTGGTTTCGCGCGCTGGGACACCCGGTGAAGCAGATTGGCGCAGAAGATAAAGCCAAGTATCATGCCAGTGCAGTCTTTGCAAGCAATCTGGTGATTGGACTTTACCATCAGGCAGCTGGACTACTTATACAGTGTGGATTTGAAGCTGAGGAAGCGCAAAAAGCATTGATGCCATTGTTTATGAACAACGCACAGAATATGGAACATGTGGGTTGTGAACAGGCACTCACCGGTCCGGTTGCAAGAGGTGATAGTGCAACGGTACAAAAACACTTAGGAGTGTTGTCTGGTCGATGCGAGCAGGTGTATCGGCTCTTATCCGAAGAGTTGCTTTATTTGGTTGCTGACAAAACAGAAGGTCATAGAGACATTCAGGCAAGACTGGAAGGAGAAAAGAAATGAAAAAGACAGTGACAACCTTTGCGAAAGCAAAGCAGGAAGGTAGAAAATTAACTATGCTCACAGCTTATGATTATTCCACAGCAAAGCTGATGGATGAGGCTGGCGTTGACTCTATTTTGGTTGGAGATTCATTGGGCAATGTGGTTTTAGGATATGAAGATACGATTTCCGTAACGATGGAAGATATGATTCATCACGGAGCAGCAGTTGCACGTGGTGCAAAAGATGCCTTGGTGGTAATTGACATGCCATTTATGTCTTATCAGACATCTGTCTATGATGCGGTGGTAAATGCAGGGCGTTTGATGAAGGAAGGTCGTGCAAATGCTGTTAAGCTCGAAGGCGGTGTGGAGGTTGTTCCACAGATTAAGGCCATTGTAGATGCAGGCATTCCGGTATGTGCACACCTTGGTTTGACTCCACAGTCCATCAATGCATTTGGTGGATTTAAGGTACAGGCAAAGACAGAGGCGGCTGCAAAGAAATTGCTGGAAGACGCAATGGCAGTGCAGGAGGCAGGTGCATTTGCAGTGGTACTCGAGTGTGTACCGCAGAAGCTTGCAACTCTGGTAAGTAAGAAGCTTGAGATTCCAACTATCGGTATTGGTGCCGGTGCCGGCTGTGATGGACAGGTATTAGTATATGCAGATATGCTTGGCATGTTCAGTGATTTTACGCCGAAATTCGTAAAGAAATTCGCACAGACTGGTGCAATTATGCGTCAGGCATTTGCGGATTATATCAATGAAGTGCAGGCAGGTACGTATCCGGCCGAAGAGCATACGTATGCGATTGAGGATGACGTGATTGAGAAGTTATATTAGTCGAAATCGCTATGCACGATATATATTTTCAGGAGGATAAAAGATTGAAGATTGTAGGAAGCGTTGCAGAAGTAAGACAACAGGTGAAAGCATGGAAGAAAGAGGGAAAGAGCGTTGGCTTTGTGCCAACGATGGGATATCTGCACGAGGGACACAAGAGCCTGATTGACCGTGCCGTCGCAGAAAATGATGTGGTGGTTGTAAGTATTTTTGTCAATCCGATGCAGTTTGGACCGACAGAGGATCTTGCAAGCTATCCAAGAGATTTAGATGCAGATGCAAAGCTCTGTGAGGCAGCGGGTGCAGCTCTAATTTTCCATCCGGAACCGGAAGAAATGTACAAGGATGGATTTTGCTCATATGTAGATATGAATGGTTTGACAAATGCATTGTGTGGACTTTCAAGACCGGTTCATTTCCGTGGTGTTTGTACAGTGGTAAACAAATTGTTCAATATTGTACAGCCGGATAAGGCATATTTTGGACAGAAGGATGCACAGCAGCTTGCAGTTATTAAGCGCATGGTCATCGACCTCAACATGGATATTGAGATTGTGGGATGTCCGATTATCCGTGAGGCAGATGGTTTGGCAAAGAGCTCACGTAATACCTATCTTTCGGAGGAGTCCAGAAAGCAGGCTGTTATTTTGAGCAAGTCGATCGAACTTGCAAAGAAAATGGTTGCAGAGGGAGAGAGAGATGCTGCAACTATCAAGAAGGCTATGAGAGAGTTGATTGAAACCATGCCACTTGCAACGATTGATTATGTAGAAATCGTAGATGGAACAACGATGCAGAGCATTGAGAAGCTTGAGGGAGATGTTTTGTGTGCAATCGCCGTAAATATCGGTGGAGAGGCAAGACTCATTGATAATACATCCTTCGCATTGTAAGGATAAAGAAAAGGAGAACCACAATGACGATAACAATGTTGAAAAGTAAGATTCACAGAGCCACAGTGGTACAGGCGCAGCTCGATTATGTAGGAAGCATTACCGTAGATGAGGAATTGATGGAGGCTGCCGGAATCTTTGAATATGAGAAGGTTCAGGTGGTAGATATTGATAACGGAAGTCGTTTTGAGACCTATGTCATTGCCGGTGAGCGAGGAAGTGGTATGATTTGTCTAAATGGTGCTGCAGCCAGACAGGTCAGTGTCAAAGACAAGGTGATATTGATGTGCTATGCAGATATGTCAGAACAGGAAGCAATGGAACACAAGCCGAAGGTGGTATTTGTGGATGAGCAAAATCACATTTCCCGTGTGACAAATTACGAGAAACATGGTGAGTTGATTGATGTAGCTGCAAAGGGATAAGCTACAGGAATAGGAGAAAGTATGCTGACAGGAAAGAAGATTGTACTTGGAATCAGTGGTGGAATTGCCGCCTACAAGATGGCAAATGTTGCGAGCATGCTTGTAAAATTGCATGCAGATGTGCATGTGGTTATGACAGAGAATGCAACACATTTTATTACACCGGAGACCTTTGAGGTGTTGACAGCAAATCGTTGCTATACAGACACCTTTGATCGCAGCATGGAGTTGCATGTGCCGCATATCGCACTTGGAACACAGGCGGATGCCATTTTGATTGCTCCGGCCAGTGCGGATGTGATTGGAAAAATTGCAAATGGGATTGCAGATGATATGCTGACAACCTGTGTGTTGCCCGCAACTTGTCCGGTACTCTTGTCGCCATCCATGAATGTACACATGTACGAAAATAAGATTGTGCAGGACAATATGAAGAAGCTTGTAAGCTTTGGATATGAATTGATTGAGGCTGATGAGGGGTATCTTGCATGTCGTGATATCGGAAAGGGAAAATTGCCACCGGAATCCGTGCTTGTGGAGTATATTCTTCGTGCATGTGCAAAAGAAAAGGATATGCAGGGCAAGAAGGTACTCGTAACAGCAGGTGCCACTCGGGAAGCCATTGACCCGGTTCGCTATATCACAAACCATTCGACCGGTAAGATGGGATATGCTCTTGCAAGAACAGCAATGCTTCGTGGTGCCAAGGTTACACTTGTGACGGGACAGACCAATATCGAGACACCTTTGTTTGTGGATGTGGTATCTGTTCAGTCTGCAAAGGATATGTATGAGGCTGTAAAGGCACATGCAGACAAGCAGGATATCATTGTCAAAGCCGCAGCTGTAGCGGATTACAGACCTACACATGTTTCTGACGAGAAGATTAAGAAGAAAGATGGAGATATGTGTATTGAGATGGAACGTACGGACGATATCCTTGCATATCTTGGAGAGAATAAAAAGGATGGTCAGATTCTGTGCGGATTTTCTATGGAGACGGAGAACCTGCTTGAGAATTCGCGCAAGAAATTGGAGAAGAAGAATGTGGATATGATTGCTGCCAATAATCTCAAGGTGGAAGGCGCCGGATTTGGAGTGGATACCAATGTCGTGACACTTATTTCAAAGGAAAAGACAGAGGAGCTTCCGATGCTTAGTAAGGAAGAAACAGCTGACCGCATCTGGGATGCATTACTTGCATTTCAATAAATCTCGAAAAAAAGAAGTCATAATAAAAAAGAGTCTGTTATAAACAAGTATTATAGCAGGCTCTAATTTTTATGTATTTGATTTCAAAAAGCAGACTCGATATAATACACCCATAAATCATACATGACTTATCAAAATAGTATGATTTGAATAGAGAGGAAAGGAGGAACGATATGGCACAGATTACATTATCCCACGTATCAAAAATATTTGAAGATACGGAAGCCTTGAAAGACATCAGCCTGGAGATTGAACAGGGAGATATCTTCGGCATCATCGGAATGTCTGGCGCAGGAAAGAGTACCCTGGTACGATGTTTGAACTTTCTGGAAAGACCAACAGCCGGTGAAGTAGAGATTGAAGGGGAAAAGCTTTCCATGCTGAGTGAGAAGGAACTTCGCAAGAAGAGACAGAACATCGCGATGATTTTCCAACATTTCAATCTATTGATGCAAAAGAGCGTGCTTGACAATGTGGCATTTCCGCTTCGGATTCAGGGAATCCGCAAGAAAGAGGCCAGAGAACAGGCAAGGCAGTATTTAAAGGAAGTGGGGTTGCAGGACAAAGAGCGTTCGTATCCTTCCAAATTATCAGGAGGGCAAAAGCAGAGGGTTGCGATTGCCAGAGCATTGGCCTCCAAGCCACACATCCTGCTTTGCGATGAAGCAACGAGTGCGCTCGACCCGCAGACCACACAATCCATTCTGGATTTGCTTCGGGATATTAATAAGAAATATGGAATTACCATCGTGGTCATTACACACCAGATGGAAGTTATTCAAAAGATTTGTAATCGCGTGGCAATCATTGAAGCAGGAGAGTTGGCAGAAGAAGGAAAGGTGGAGGAAATCTTCCGTCAGCCAAGGTCAGAGGCTGGAAAACGGTTGATTCTGCGCCAGGAATATTCAGAGCGATGTTGCGAGGAATTACTTCATCTGTCAAATGGAAAGAAGCTTCGTATTGTATATGAGAGTAATTCAACTTACGAACCTGTTATTGCAAATATGGTGCTACAGATTCAAGCCCCAATCAACATCCTGCGTGCCGACACAAGGGATGTGCAGGGTATCGCAAAGGGCGAGATGATCATAGAAGTTCAAAATGAACATTATGACGCAGTCCGGCAGTATCTGACCGGTCGTAATATCAGCGTATGGGAGGTGTAGACGATGTGGACACAGGAAGTCATACAAATGATTGAAAAGGGTGTCTGGGAAACCTTATACATGACAGGGTTTTCAACCTTGTTTGGATACGTCTTCGGATTACCGCTGGGAATCATTCTTGCCATTACAGACAAGACAGGAATCAAGCCGAATAAGGTGATATATCGAATTCTGGATGTTGTAACCAATATATTGAGAAGTATTCCGTTTTTGATTCTGCTGATTTTGTTGATACCATTTACGAGACTGGTGGTTGGAAAAAGCTATGGTTCATCTGCAACTGTGGTTCCGCTCGTGGTTGCAGCAGCACCATTTATCGCTCGCATGATTGAGTCTTCCATCAAGGAGGTTGATCAGGGTGTGATAGAAGCGGCAAGATCCATGGGTGCAGGAACATTTACGATTATTACGAAGGTTCTGCTCGTGGAGGCGAGAACCTCCATTGCAGTAGGTGTTACGATTGCATTGGGAACCATCCTGGGATATTCGGCAATGGCCGGTACAGTAGGTGGCGGTGGACTTGGTGATATTGCGGTACGATACGGATATTACAGGTATGAAGAAGATATCATGATTGTTACCGTAATCTTATTGATTGTTTTGGTGCAGATATTCCAGTTTGTCGGAATGAAAATTGCAGCAAGGCTAAATCACAGATAGCAGGAACGAGGGGAGATACCCGTTTGTTTGAAAGATATGATTTGTTTATTTTTTAAGGAGGATAATATTATGAAGAAGAATTTTGGAAAGAAAGTATTAGGAGTTTTACTTGCAACAGCACTTGTGGGAACAGCATTGACAGGTTGCGGATCAAAGAAGGAAGCGGAGTCAAAGGTAATCAAGATTGCAGCTTCACCAACCCCGCATTCAGAGATTCTTGAGAAGGCGAAACCGATTTTGAAGGAGAAAGGATATGACCTTGAAATCACGGTATTTGAGGATTACGTCATTCCAAATGAAGTGGTGGAAAGTGGTGAGTTTGATGCGAACTACATCCAGCATCTTCCATATCTCAATAGTTTCAATGAGGAAAAGGGAACTCATATTGTAAGTGTAGGTGAGATTCACTACGAGCCATTTGGTATCTATCCGGGAACTAAGAAGAGTCTGGATGATATCGCAGACGGAGATACTATTGCAGTACCAAATGATACAACCAACGAAGCAAGAGCGCTTTTGCTTTTGCAGGACAATGGAATCCTGAAGCTCAAGGATGGCGCAGGACTCACAGCAACCGTCAATGATATCGCTGAAAATCCATACAACATCCAGATCAAGGAGCTTGAGGCAGCGCAGGTATCCAGAGTGGTAGGAGAAGTGGCTTATGTTGTATTAAACGGAAATTACGCGCTTGAAGCCGGATATGTGGTAAGTAAGGATGCACTTGCTTATGAAAAGTCTGATTCCGAGGCTGCAAAGACTTATGTAAATATCATTGCTGTAAAAGAAGGAAATGAAGGCAACGAAGGAATCAAAGAGCTTGTAAAGATTTTGAAGTCTGATGAGATCAAGCAGTACATTACGGATACGTATGAAGGTGCTGTTATTCCATTTGAATAAAGAGGGATCGTGAAAATACAGAAAGGATTGCACTTTGAAAATTTGAGTGCAATCCTTTTTGTGATATGAGATGTTTAAATGGATTTGAAGGAAGCGCTATAGCGCTGCTTTGCTTCATCTATTTTACATTGCTCTGCATCCGGAGTAGGGTAGAATCCCCGTTCATGCATAGAGCAAAATACATCCTGCTGCATGGTATGCTCATCTGCAAGAATGTCCAACATGGTAGTACGCAGATTTTCATGCACACATTCGTTGGATGACATATTAAACAGATTGGTCGCGGATTTTTGGGCTGCAAGCGCATCCCCTAAGATTTCTTTTTCTTTGTATAATTCCATGATTGCCTCCTAATTGAGATGTTTATAGAGTTTGTTGAAATGTGCCTGATGCCGCTGTGATATTTCTATCATTTCACTTCTGACATTTGCATCACTGGCATGACTGGCAAGCATCTTGAATTTCTTGACTAGCAGTTCTTCTTCGGATAGACAATCGTTTAATGTGGATAATTCTTTTTCAGATAATTGACTCATATTCTATGCTCCTTCTATATTTTATAAATGTAGTATGAGTTTATTTCATAAAAAATATACAGCATTGAGAAATGTAATGAAATATGTTATAATATGCAAAACCTAGTATAATTATAGGTGTTTAGGAGGAAGGTATGACACTTACACAGCTTTGTTATGCAGTGACAATTGCAGATACAAAATCAATGAATAAAGCAGCCATGAAATTGTTTGTTTCACAGCCGGCATTATCCGGTGCGATTCATGAGCTGGAAAATGAGTTGCAGATGGAAATATTTATCCGAACCAACAAGGGAATCGTGGTGACAACCGATGGGGAAGAGTTTTTGAGCTATGCAAGGCAGATGGTAGAGCTTCACAATATCATGGAGGAGCGTTTTATCGGACGGAAGGAAAACAAAAAACGTTTTAGTGTGTCTATGCAGCATTATTCCTTTGCAGTCAATGCATTTATTGAACTTGGAAATCGTTTTTCAATGGACGAGTTTGAGCTTGCGATTCATGAGACGAAAACATCTGAGGTTATCGATAATGTCAAGAATCATCGAAGCGAAATCGGGATTCTATATATAAATGAGTTTAATCAAAAAGTGATGAAGAAAATCTTTCATGAAGCAGATTTGGAGTTTATACCTTTATTTGATTGTAACATCTCTGTGTATCTGGCAGGCAGTCATCCACTGGCGCATAAGGACAAAATCAGTTTTGAAGAACTTGCAGATTATCCATGCTTATCCTTTGAGCAGGGAGACAAGAATTCCTTTTATTTTGCGGAAGAAGTACTCAGTACCTTGGACTATCGCCAGATTATCAAAGCAGATGACCGTGCGACTATGCTCAATTTGATGAGTGGCATGAATGGCTATACGCTTTGTTCAGGTATCGTTTCTGATGACTTAAACGGAGGAAAATACATTTCCATTCCACTTGATTGTGAGGATGTGATGACTATTGGTTATATCAAGCGAAAGAATATGCCGCTGAGCAGACTCGGAAGGGAATATATTGATATTATTACCGAGTATGGAAAGTAGATAGGAAAAGCTCATTCCCGGATTTTGGGAATGGGCTTTTCTTTCTTATACTTCTGTGATATGATAAAAAATGACAGTATTTTGTACAAACAAAAAGGAGGGTATTATGAGGGTTACGAACAAAAGATGTTCATCAGTGTTATCGTGGCTGCTTGCCTGTGTGATGGCAGTCTGTTTGGCCATTGTGCCGGGTGGAAGTGTAAAGGCAGCAGATGATGCATTTGCAACAAGCCGGACACAATCCGGCAATGTTGCAGTTACAATTAGCGCACAGGATGCGCCGAGCAACGATTGGTCTGGGTTTGATGTGGCAATATCGAACAACACCGGACAATCCATCAGTGATTGGATTATCAAGCTGTCAGTACCGGCGGGAACCGCACAGAAATTTAAGTGTTGGAATGCGACGTTTGTCGCAGACGGAGATACGGTTTATCTGTATCCTGAGAAGTCGGGCAGCAATGCTGTATTGACAACCGGTGCCATGATTAATCAGATACCGGGGTTTGGATTTGAGTCAACATATGTAGAGGCTTCATCTATTACTGTTAATACCGTATATTATGAATACGGAACAACGGCGAAATATGATTACAGCAGTGGCGAAACCAATGATGAAAATGAAGGTGGCGGTGGAAGTAGCACCGGTTCCAAGGAGGATACAAGTACCAACAAGGATTTGGATGTTGAGTTCAATTATGCGAAGGCCTTACAGGCATCGTTGTACTTCTATGATGCGAACATGTGCGGAAATCTCGAAGGAAAGTGCGCAGTCAATTGGAGAGGAAACTGTCATACCTATGATGCGAACAATTCTGTTACCATCGACGGTGTGACCTATCCGGTAGATGCATCCGGTGGATTCCATGATGCCGGTGACCATGTCAAGTTTGGTCAGCCACAGGGATATGCGGCATCTGCGCTTGGTATGAGCTACTATGAGTTTAAGGAAGCATATACAAAGATCGGACAGGCTGCACATCTTCAGAAGATTACAGATTATTTCTGCGATTACTTCCGTAGATGTACCATCTATAATACAGAAGGAAAAGTGGTTGGATTTGTATATCAGGTAGGGGATGGAAATGCAGACCATGCTTCTTGGAGTGCACCGGAAGGACAGACCATGAATCGTCCTGTATTCTGCGCAACTTCATCCAATCCGGCAACGGACGAAGTGAGTGTTGCGATTGCAGCGCTTGCAATCAATTACATGAATTTCGGTAACGAAGCTGATTTGAAGGTAGCGAAGGATTTGTTTACCTTTGTGAATTCGAATTCCAAAGCGGTGGCAACGGAGGGCGCGTCAGGTTTTTACAGTCGATACAATGGATATGAAGCAGATTTAGCACTCGCAAGTGCTGCGTTGTATAAAGCAACAAATGCTGCGTTGTATCAGGATTCATATAATATGTACAAGGACAATATTAACAAATATTGGATGATGGATTGGGATAATACAGGAGCTATGGCTTCGATGTTGATGGAGGATACCAGTGTACTTTCTTCTATCGGAAGTTTGTATCAGGGGAAGACGACATTGGATGGTGTTTATGCATGCTTCTCTGATTGGGGTTCCTGTAGATACAATACAGCGACGCAGTTCGTAGGACTTGTTTGTGATAAGATATCCGGAAAGAAGGATTTTGATGCATGGGCAGTCAGTCAGATGAACTACATTCTTGGAGACAATCCAAACAAGCGTTGTTATATTGTGGGATACAATGAGAATTCCAGTAAATATCCACATCATAGAGCGGCTTCTGCATCTAGTAAAGCAGAGGAATATTCGGCAAATCATTATACTCTTTTGGGTGCATTGGTAGGTGGTCCAAAGAATGATGGTACATATGAGGATAAGCAGGAAGAGTTTAAATTAAATGAAGTTGCATTGGACTACAATGCAGGTCTTGTAGGTGCTTTGGCAGGGCTTTGCTATTACCATTATGGTGAGACAAGCACGAAGCTTTCTTATGGTAATACAATTACAAGTAATGTCAGCAGTACATTACTTTCCAGTGCAGAGTTAGAAGCACTCAAGATGGACCCGTCACAGGCCGGCGGTAGCACGGAACCAAGTCCTGTGCCAAGTGAACAGCCGAGTACAGCACCAAGTACAG
>JBJENA010000091.1:0-8290 GCA_051879955.1 Wujia sp. | reverse complement strand
AGTACAGCACCAAGTACAGTACCAAGTACAGTACCAAGTGAAACACCAAGTACGGTACCAAGTGAAGCACCGAGTGAAACACCAAGTGAAGCACCAAGTACGGTACCAAGTGAAGCACCGAGTGAAACACCGAGTACAGCACCGAGTACGGTACCAAGTGAAGCACCAAGTACAGTGCCAAGCACACAGCCAAGTACAGAACCAAGTACAGTGCCAAGTACAGCACCAAGTGAAGCACCGAGTGAAGCACCAAGTGAAGCACCGAGTACAGCACCAAGTGAAGCACCGAGTACAGCACCAAGTACGGTACCAAGTGAACTGCCGAGTACAGCACCAAGTACAATGCCAAGCACACAGCCAAGTGAAGCACCAAGTGAAGCACCAAGTACGGTACCAAGTGAAGCACCGAGTACGGTACCAAGTGAAGCACCGAGTACGGTACCAAGTGAAGCACCAAGTACGGTACCAAGTGAAGCACCAAGTACAGTGCCAAGCACACAGCCAAGTACAGCACCAAGTATGGTACCAAGTGAAGCACCAAGTACAGTGCCAAGCACACAGCCAAGTACAGCACCAAGTACGGTACCAAGTGAAGCACCAAGTACAGTACCAAGCACACAGCCAAGTTTGACACCGAGTGAGAGACCGGGAGTGGTTCCGACGACAAGTATTACGCCAGCGCCGGAATACCAAAATCCTGTGATAAAGAAAAACGCAAAGTACAAGGTTGGAAACTTCCAGTATCAGGTAACAAAGGCAAGTACCAATGGTACGGGAACCGTCAAGCTGATAAAGGTTTTGAAGAAGACAAAAACGGTTAGTGTACCGGCTACCATCAAGATATCCGGAATCCGTTTCAAGGTAACAGAGATTAAGGCGAGTGTATTCAAGAATAACAAGACCATGACAAAGCTTACCATCGGAAGCAATGTCACGACGATTGGAGATAAAGCATTCTATGGATGTACCAAGCTTGAGACGATTACGATAGGCAAGAATGTTAAGAAGATTGGAAAACAGGCCTTCTACAACTGTAAGGTTGTCAAGAAAATGACCATTTCCAGCACGAAGCTTGCAGCTTCTAAGGTAGGAGCAAAAGCATTTACCAAGATGGGATCTAAGAACTACAGTAAATTAGAAGTCAAATTACCATCAGGTAAGAAGCAGGCTTATAAGAAATTCCTGAAATCAAAAGGACTTTCACAAAAGGCAAAAATAAAGTAAAACTAATGAACCAATGGAGACGGAGAAAATGATTTTCTCTGTCTCCGTTTTTTTCGGGTAGGTGGTCAAACAGACCACCTATTTTTTTCGCGAAAAATACAAGCCCTTTGATGAGTGACTACGGACACTCAAATAAGTATTTGACTGCACGCAAAGTGCAGTCATAAGGTCAAAGGGAGGTAAGTTATGAGCGAATTGATGACATTAAAAGAAATATGTAGAAGGGTAGGTGTGACTAGGAGAATGGTTCAGGGGTATGAACAAAAGGGATTAGTGTCTGCTGTATCCACCAACAAATATGGGCATCTGCTCTATGATGGAGAAGGATTAAGGAAAATAGAGTCAATCAGGTTGTATCAGCAGTTTGGTTTCAGATTGGATGAGATTAGGGAGTTATTTGAATTGTCAGAGGAGGAACTAAAGATACGCATAATTAGACAGATTGAGATTATGCAAATGAAACGAGATGAATATGACAAGTTGATTCAGATTGCGAAAGATCGATTGTAGGAAAGGGGAGATTCATATGAGAAACTATGGTAAGATACTTAGATTATTTATTGCATTTATGGTTGTTGTATTTGGGGTTCAAATGCGAAGTTATGCCTATGAATGGAGCGAAGAATCATGTTCAGAATGTCATTCCTTTGAAGAAACTCTTACACCGGCAACGCCAACGACAGATGGAGAAATAAGAAGTGTCTGTACAAAGTGTGGTGTTATCGATAAAAGCTTGCTAATATCGAGAGTAGGATATGTTGAGTTGTCATATGAGACATGTATATATAACGGTAAAGCAAAAAAACCATCAGTGGAAGTGACATCATTTTTGGGAGAAATATTGAAAAAAGGCACAGATTATACATTGGAATATAAAGATAATGTCAATGTTGGAACAGCCAGTGTGATAATCGTTTTAATGGGAAGATATAGTGGAACAATAGAAAAGACATTTTCAATAAATCCCCAAGGTACTGTTATTACCAGCGTGCATTCTGAAAGCAGAAAAGCAACTGTAAAGTGGAAAAAACAACCGAGTCAGATAACAGGATATGAAATTGAATATGAAAAATCATATCCGGTAGGTAAGAAAAAAATCATGATAGTAAATAATAAATCGTTAACATCAAAGACAATATACAATCTGGCCAATAACAGTCATTATTGTTTACGAATAAGAACATACAAAGACGTCAATGGAAAGAAGTATTATAGCAATTGGTCACAAATGGAATTTGCGCATGTGAGAACACCATATTTGTCTGATCGTGATATATCATTATATAGGGGACAAGAGAAGCAATTGACATTGAGAAATATTCCCATTGGTGCAAGACCAAAATGGAAAAGTAGTAATCATAATATTGCTACGGTATCAAAGAGTGGTAGAATTATTGCAAAGCAATTGGGTAAGGTTACGATATCAGCAGAGTATAATGGAAAAGTCTATAAAACAAGAGTAAATGTTACATATTATAAACCGGATATGGCTGCTTTATTATACAAATATAATACGCATGATAATTATTTTGTATTAACAATAACAAACAACTCAAAAAAGAAAATGACAGTTTTAAAAGGAAAGTCTCAAATTGTTGAATTTGAGTATGCAGCGTTTGATCGAACGGTAAATCTTTCGAAATCGGTTACCATTAAGCCGGGAGAATCAAAAAAAATAAGATTTGATGTGATTGGTGATGTGACATGGTATGATTATTCCGGGTATACGCTTTACTACAAATTTATGTTAGATGGAAAAACATATGATGCGAAGGCAGATTCGTTTGTGACGAGTAAATATAAATCAGGCTCATCATGGAAAAAGACATATTTGGATGATGATTGGTTCATACAATGGAGAATGGATACGATTCCGCCTGAGTTACCTTATTGAAAATTTGATAAAAACAAACAGGTTGTCTTATGACAGCCTGTTTGTTTTCCAAAAAACTCTTGTATGCACATTATGTGCAATGATATACTGAAAAAAGACAGGAGGATAAAAGAATGGAGAAACACGAGAAAAAAGAAAAGAAAAAGCATGCGAAAAAAATATCTATGAAAAAGCTTTGCATATACGTAATGATTGTGGTTGTACTAATGATTGCAGGTTTTTTAACGATCCAATATATCGGAAACAAGAATAAAAAGCCGGAAATAATAACGACCTCAACCTTGCAGAAAATAATCAATGTGAGCGAGCTGTCAACATTTGAAGCTACTTATAAAGGTATAGCCATTGTGTACAATGAAAAGCGACCTGAAAAAATCGATTTCTATGTTTCTTATGAGGCAAAAATTAAAGCGGGTATCGATTTTGAAAAGGTTGACATTCAAAATGATGATGTGAACAAGAAGATTATTGTGAAAATTCCGGAAATAGAACTAAAGGAACCGGAAGTAGATATTGATTCAATGGAATATATATTTGTAAACAAGAAAGCAAATCAATCAGCAGTCTCTGAAAAAGCATATAAAGCATGTATCGAAGATGTAAAGAGAGAAAGTGAACGGGAAGACGCTATTTATGATTTAGCAAAGCAAAATGCTGAGAATATAATTAAGGCATTGTTGAAACCGTTCGTAGAAGATATGGATGCTGAGTATGAAATCGTTGTTGGTTAGGAGGTGCGGGATGAAGAAGATTTTATTATCCATGTTAGTGATAGTATGTATATTCACTTGTACTGCGTGTGGAAAACAAGAAGTAGTTACAAAAGAACCGAAAATATCCCAGATGAAAGCAATTTGTGAATTGGGAGTCATGGATTGTTATTATCACAACGTTGCAAAGTATTTTGAAGAAGATGCATCCGGAATACTATTGTGGAAAAAGGACAAGAATTTTTGGATCGAATATAGCGGAATCGTTCGAATCGGTGTGGATGCATCTCAAATCGATATGAATATACAGGACTCTGAAGTGACGGTGACAATCCCGAAGGCAAAGGTTTTGAGTTGTATAGTAGATCAGGAGTCTTTAACACAGGATTCGTTTATTGTTGCAAAGGATTCTGCAAAGGTTGAGGCAGAAGATGAGCAAAGAGCATTTGCAGAAGCTGAAGAAAATATGAGAAAAGAAGCAGAATGTGATGAAGCATTGTTATCATCTGCACAACAAAGGGTGCAGGATTTGTTAGAAGATTATATCGTAAATATCGGAGAAGCGGTTGGTAAAGAATACACAATAACGTGGAATATTCTGGATGATACTTCAGAAAATACAGATGAAGATACAGCGGAAGATACGTCAGAAGAAATGACAGAAGATGCGGAATAGTTGATTGTGTATAAAAACTGTGAAATAGGTGGTATAGGTGGTCAAACAGACCACCTATTTTTTCGCGAAAATACACCCCCTTTGATGGTTAACTTTTTCTTGAAGGTCGCGTTTTATAGAGATATAATAAAAAATAGAATTTTATGTAATGCAGATTTACATGATAGAGAGGAGGAAGTTTATGAAAAGAACAAAAAATCTTGTGGTTAAAATGATGGTTGTGTTGTTCGCTGTGGCAGGAATGTTGTTGCCATGTACGGGTGCGAAAACCAAAGCAGTGGCAGAAGCTGCAGAAAGAACAGAGGTTGATGTCGACAAGCTGCCGGATCTTGCATTATATGAGGCAGGAGTGTCCACGGCAAAGGTATGGAAGATTACAGATTGTGACGGTATCTATAACCTTGTTAACATTTCCGGTATGGGTTATACCGTTTATATTGCCAATGACATCAGTACCGTAGACGCAACCTTGGTGAGTGAAGTGGAGCTTACGGATGTGACGATTTATGGAGAAAACCATACAATTAAGGGAGAAAATATTACTTCTACTACATATGCAATAGGTACAGCAGTTTTAGCATACAGCATGAAAAATTGCAAGGTATACGATCTGACTGTGGATGGTACCCTAAATGGAAGTGTTGATTTGAGAACGAAGGGAATGTTTGCGGCAGTGGCTGATAATAGCTTGTTTGAAAATTGTCACAGCTATGGATTTATTGGTAATGGATGGAGCTGTTACTATGCGGATACACAGATGACATCATATAGTTTTTGTGCGCATAGTGGTGGTATTGTTGGAACGGCAACGAATAATTGTGTGTTTATCAGATGTTCCAACCATGCATCCATTACATATGTATCCGGTTCCACAATGTCTAACTATACCATATTTGACTATGGACAGATAGGTGGTATTGCAGGATATGCATCAGATTGTTTTTTCTATGGCTGTAGGATGAGTGAAGGAACATTTAGCAGTACGAGTGGAACTATGACGACGATTGAGCCGGGTTTGGAAAGCAGAACCGGAGGAATCGTTGGATATGCAAAAAATTGTAAGATAAAAGGGTGTTATTGTGCATCTGATGTAGCGGGAAGTAATCCTGATCCGATAACAAATACTGTGACAAATGCAGCGAATAATGTAATTTTAGACAATTACTATCTAAGTATAACAGGCTGTAATGATAGTGGTATTACCTCCAATGACAAGACTAACATAGGAAAGGTTGCGCCTATTACTTCGGATATGATTACAGATGATCTGGCAAAATTAAAAACTGTTGCATGGCTTATGAATACCAGTTTGGATGACAAGAATCAAGGCTGGTGGACGGTAGATAACTCAGAAAACGGGTGGATTACGTTTTCGGAAAACCACGATGCAGTATATTCCGTGTCATACCTTTATATGGGAGAATTGCTTGACGAAACAGAGTTTTATAATGCGGGGGAAACCGTCAAGGTAGAACTGTCTGATGGAGAAGCGTATGGGGTCCGGCTGACCGGTATCTGTGTGAATGAGACGGATAAATATCCGGCAGAAAACGGTGTTGCACAATTCGTTATGCCGGAACAGGAAACTCAGGTAACTCTGCTTACGGAATATCTGCCATATACCATCACATATAAAGTAGATGGAGGAACCAATGCGATAGATAATCCGGATACTTATACAATCGTAGATACTGTGACATTGAAAGCACCGGTGAAGCAGGATTATGTGTTTGATGGCTGGTATCTTGACAGCGAGTATCAAGATAAGATTACAGAGATATCCGAAGGAAGCACAGGGAATCTGATTTTGTATGCGAAGTGGACCAAGGTGTCAATGGATGATGTCAGTGCACAACCGATTGCAGATATCACTTATACAGGTCAAGCGCTGACACCGGCGGTAATCCTATACTATGGAGATAATACGTTGCTCAATGGTACCGATTATGAGATTCTCGGTTATGATGCCAATGTCGATGCCGGAGAGGCAACGATACAGATACAGGGACTTGGTGCTTATGAGGGTACCAAGACAGTATCATTTCAGATCCTGCCGAAAGCTCGAACGATAGAGGGAACAGATAGCTGGAGCACATATCTGTCAGACAGAACACTTTTGTTAGATGTGACAACACAAGGAGATGGAGAAATCGTTTATGCATCACAAGATGAGACGATTGCCACCGTATCGGAATCCGGCCTTGTGACAATGCATGCGGTTGGAACCGTTGATATCCTTGTCAGCATTCCTGCGACGAAGAACTACGGGAGTGCAAATAAGACTGTAACATTGAAAATTGCAAAGTGTAATCCGGAAACCTGTATTCATGTAAATACACATATGGAGAATCAGAAGGCAGCAAGTTGCACACAAAATGGATATACGGGTGATGAGTATTGTGATGACTGTAACACCTTGATTGCACAGGGAAACTTGATTCGTAAAAACGGTCACACTCTAGTAAAGACCGATGCAAAGGCAACAAGCTGTACCTCTGCAGGGAATAAGGTTTATTGGACTTGTCAAACTTGCGGACTTGTTTTTGGCGATGAGAACGCAATTAATCAGATAACCCTTGAGGAAGTTGCAATTGCAAAAAAGGCGCATATATACGAGGAGTATGTACAGGTTGCATCCTTTGACGAAGACGGACAGATTGTATCAAAATGCAATGTCTGTGGAGCGGTTGGAAAAACGACGGTTATAAGTGGTATCCGGGATATCAGACTTGCGAAGGAAACATACGTATATGATGCAAAGACCATAAAACCGGCGGTAACCGTTGTTGACCGTACAGGCAAGGTAGTTGATGTAAGTAATTATACGGTTCGATATGATGCAGGCTGTAAGAACGTAGGAAAATACAAGGTACGAATCACATTTACGGGCAATCTGTATTCAGGAACCGATACGCTTACGTATGTGATAAAACCGTCTCAAAGCAAGATTACCGGGCTGACTGCTTCGAAAAAGGCCATCAAGGTAAAGTGGGCGAAGAAAACAAGTCAGGTGAGTGGATACGAGATTCAATACAGTACATCTTCGAACTTCAAAAGCGGCAATAAAACGATTGTAGTAAAAAATAATAAAACTACACTCAAGGAGATTAAAAATCTCAAAGCCAAGAAGAAATATTATGTTCGTATTCGTACATATAAGACCGTTAAAATAAACGGAAAGTCTCAAAAGATTTATAGTGACTGGAGCAGTAAAAAGAGTTGTAAAACAAAATAAAAGGACGAATATATAAGGTGGGGATGCAATGACAAGTCATAAAACAAACAAAAGCATACGCGTACTTTTGATTTTGGTCGTGCTTGCCTTATGCATTACCGGATGTCAGAATAAAAACGGCAACCTAGGACAGGAACAACCGGAGAACACAAGGGATGCTTACGAAAGTACAACTTCTGAAACTGTAACATCTGAAGGTAAAATCCCAGATGATACGAAACAGGTCATTTCACTGCGAAGCTGTGAGCTTGCAAAGCATCCGGTATCCGGTAATCCGGGATTCTATGAGATTGATTGTAAAGAATATTTTGAAGACCTGAAATGTGACCAATGGGGACGGGGAAAAGTGGTATGAATTGTAATGGTAATGTAAGGTTTCTCGCGTATTTATGTAATGTTCATGGTATATAGTAAGGACATCAAGGGGAAAACCCAATAAATCAATTCTGGAGGATATGCTTATGAAGATTATGAAACAGGAAGAATTAGTAGCGAAGTACGAGGGAGCGTCTGCAATTTATGCATTGCAGAGAAAAAAGAGAATGACGAAT
>JBJENA010000090.1:0-6664 GCA_051879955.1 Wujia sp. | reverse complement strand
CAATGAGAAAGAAATTGAAGACATCTTTGATTATCAGTTTCTGGTAAATGATGAATACCTGGAAATTTTGATTGAAAAAGCAGATGGAGAGCCTTGGCTATTGGAAGTAGAAAAGGACTATGATGAAGACCTTGGTATGAGCTTCGATGAATCTTTGATGGACGAATATCGAAGCTGCTATAACAAGTGTGTGTTTTGTTTTATTGATCAAAATCCACCGGGGATGAGAGAGACAATTTATTTTAAGGATGATGATACGAGATTATCTTTTTTACAGGGCAATTACGTAACCCTTACCAATATGAAAGAAAAGGATATCGAGCGAATCATCGAATATAAATTAGCTCCGATTAACATCTCTGTGCATACAACGAATCCGACACTTCGATGTGAGATGCTACACAATCGATTTGCCGGAAATGTTTTGAAATATATTCAAATGCTGTATGATGCAGGAATTCCGATGAATGCGCAGATAGTTCTTTGTAAAGGGCTCAATGATGGAGAAGAGCTGAAAAAGACGATTTCGGATTTGTTAAGTTATGCGCCTGTGATTGAGAGTCTGTCTGTGGTTCCGGTCGGACTGTCAAAATACCGTGATGGTCTGTGCCGGCTTGAAAGCTTTACGAAAGAGGATGCACAGGAAGTGATTGCAATCATTGAAGGATTTCAACAACAGGCCATGGAGAAACACGGAATCCATTTTGTTCAGGCAAGTGATGAGTGGTATATTACAGCGGGATATGACTTACCGGAAGAAGAACGCTATGACGGATATATCCAGCTTGAAAACGGAGTCGGAATGACACGTTTGTTTATAGAAGAGGCAAAACAGGCGGTATCCGATTATCTGGAAGAGCATGCAGGAAAGCCTTGGATGAAGGAAAGAAACGTGAGCACGGTGACAGGTATGATTGCATATCCATATGTATGTGAAGTGGCAAATCTATACAAAAAGGCAGCACCAAATCTCAATCTTCAGGTATTTCCGATACGAAATGATTTCTTTGGTGAAAAGATAACGGTAACCGGACTTTTAACCGGTCAGGATATTGTAAAGCAGCTGGAGGGAAAAGATCTTGGAGAAGCTTTGATTTTGCCAAGTCAGATATTAAAAGCAGATGAACCGGTATTTTTGGATGATATGACCGTTGCGCAATTGCAAAATGCTTTACATCTTCCTGTGATTATTGTACAATCAAGCGCAGTAGAGCTTTTGAAGAAGATTATGGAAATGGAGAAAGACAATGAGTAGACCAGTTGTTGCCATTGTGGGAAGACCAAATGTGGGAAAATCTACGCTGTTTAACACCTTGGCTGGAGATAAAATATCAATTGTTCAGGATACACCGGGTGTGACAAGAGACCGAATTTATGCGGATGTGTCATGGTTGGATTATAACTTTACCATCGTAGATACCGGTGGTATCGAACCGGAATCCGGCGATATCATCTTGAAGAGTATGCGTGAGCAGGCGGAAATAGCGATTGAAACAGCGGATGTCATCATCTTTTTGACAGATGTCAGACAGGGATTGGTGGATGCAGATGGAAAGGTTGCAGACATGCTTCGCCGTTCTCATAAGCCGATTGTCTTGGTTGTAAACAAGGTTGACAGTTTTGAAAAATTTATGCCGGATGTGTATGAATTTTACAACCTGGGATTAGGAGATCCACAGCCGATTTCAGCAGCTTCTCAGCTTGGACTTGGCGATATGCTGGATGAGGTTGTAAAGCACTTTGGTGGAAATGGAAAAAATGAAGAGGAAGATGAACGTCCAAGGATTGCGATTATCGGAAAACCAAACGTTGGAAAGTCTTCTATTATCAATAAGCTTTTAGGCGAGGAGCGTGTAATCGTATCCAATATTGCAGGTACAACCAGGGATGCGATTGATACAACCATTAAGCGAAATGGTACGGAGTATGTATTTATTGATACTGCCGGACTCAGACGAAAAAATAAAATCAAAGAAGAAATCGAACGATACAGTATTATTCGAACGGTTTCAGCCGTGGAGCGCTGTAACGTGGCTGTGTTGGTGATTGATGCCACAGAAGGAGTCACAGACCAGGATGCAAAGATTGCCGGGATTGCGCATGAGCGTGGAAAAGGTATGATTATTGCTGTGAATAAATGGGATGCCATCGAAAAGGATGACAAGACCATGAAAAAATTCACAGATGACATCAGAGAAAAGCTTTCTTATATGCCATATGCAGAGATGTTATTTATTTCTGCACAGACGGGACAGCGTTTGCCGAAGTTATTTGAGTTAATTGATGCTGTAATCGAGAATCATTCCCTTCGTATTGCAACGGGTGTGGTAAATGAAATCGTTGCTGAGGCAGTTGCGCTGAATCAGCCACCTTCCGATAAGGGTAAACGTTTGCGTATTTACTATGTGACACAGGTATCGGTAAAACCGCCAACGTTTGTAATCTTTGTCAATGATAAGGAATTGATGCATTTTTCTTATACCAGATATCTGGAAAATAAGATTCGAGAGGCGTTTGGATTTAGAGGAACACCACTCAAATTTATTATACGAGAGAGGAAAGAAAAGGAATGATACTAGCGAGAATTATCTGTCTGGTGGCAGGATATGGATTTGGAATTATGC
This sequence comes from Wujia sp., assembly GCA_051879955.1. GTDB lineage: Bacteria > Bacillota > Clostridia > Lachnospirales > Lachnospiraceae > Coprococcus_C. Next base: position 4,040 of record JBJENA010000090.1, on the reverse strand, counting down.
AGACGGCATATATTTATGGTAAGTTGCACGGCATCGACATTCGTGAGCATGGAAGTGGCAATTCCGGGACGACAAATGCATTGCGTGTGTTGGGGAAAAAGGCCGGATTGATTGTATTTCTGGGCGATTTGATGAAGGCGATTGTGCTCAGTGTAATTGTAAGAATCGTTATGGGACAGATTTGTCCAACCGACGTACATCTGTATCTTGCATATGCAGGTATTGGTACGGTACTGGGTCACAATTTCCCATTTTATATGAATTTTAAAGGTGGTAAGGGAATTGCGACTACCGCAGGTGTGATTGTAGGATTCTTGGATCCGGTCATTATCGTTACCTGTCTTGTGGCATTTATTCTTGTTGTAGCAATTACACGTTATGTGTCACTGGGTTCTATCGTAGTTGTCACCATGTTTATGATTGAATATGCGATATTTGCGTTGAATGGAAAATACGAATTTGATTTTTCTGTAGCATCTTCCCATCAGGCTATGATTGAGAGTGTAATAGTTGTTTCAGTGATTTCCATTATGGCGATTATCCGTCATCATGCAAATATTAACCGATTGATTCATCATACAGAAAACAAGCTTGGTGCAAAAAAGGAAAGCTAAGGAGGCTTATATGAAAATAGGTGTATTCGGAGCAGGTAGCTGGGGAACTGCCTTGACTATGCTGTTATCAGATAATGGACATGATGTGACAGTATGGTCTGTCGACGAGAAGGAAATTGAGATGTTGGACACAAAAAGGGAGCATGAAACAAAGCTTCCGGGTGTACATTTGTCAGAAGATATTGTTTTTACTACAGACGCAGGGAAGGTCTGTGAAGATGCACAGCTTTTGGTTATGGTTGTGCCATCTCCGTTCGTACGTAGCACAGCAAAAACAGTTGCACCATATATCAAAGACGGTCAGGTCATTGTAAATGTATCAAAGGGAATTGAAGAAGATACATTGAAAACCTTGACAGAGATTATTGAGGAAGAAATTCCGAACTGTGAGGTTGGTGTATTATCAGGTCCAAGCCATGCAGAGGAAGTGGGAAGACGTTTGCCAACCACAGTCGTTGCCGGCGCAAAGAAAAAAGAAATTGCACTCATGATTCAGGATGTATTTATGAATGAGTGTTTTCGTGTATATGTAAGTCCGGACGTAATCGGAATCGAGCTTGGCGGCGCGCTCAAAAACGTCATTGCACTTGCCGCAGGTGTGGGAGACGGACTGGGCTGTGGTGACAATGCAAAGGCTGCAATTATCACACGTGGTATTGCAGAGATTATCCGACTTGGCGTTGCCATGGGCGGAAAACAGGAAACCTTCGCCGGATTGTCCGGTATTGGTGACTTAATTGTAACCTGTGCATCCAAGCATAGCCGTAATCGTAAGGCAGGATTCCTTATGGGACAGGGAAAGACCTATCAGGAAGCGATGGACGAGGTTAAGATGGTAGTAGAAGGTGTATACAGTGCCAAGGCTGCCAGTCAGCTTAGCAAAAAGTATCAGATTGAGATGCCGATTGTAGACATGGTAAATCGAATGTTGTTTGAAGATTTGCCTGCTGAGGAAGGTATGAGACTGTTACTTTCCCGTATGAGAACATCGGAATCAAAACAACTTCAGTGGGATGAATAAAACCAAAAAGCTCTATCGTTTGATGGAGCTTTTTGCATGGTATAATTTATGAAAACATATTTTGCACCCTTAGAGGGAATTACAACATACATATTCCGAAATGCCTATGAAAAGGCATTTTCAGGAATCGATAAATACTTTGCACCTTTTATTTCGCCGGCAGATCATTGTGCGATGAATCCAAAGGAACGAAGAGATGTATTACCTGAAAACAATGAAGGTATAAAGGTCGTGCCTCAGATTTTGACCTGTAGATCGGAACATTTTATAGATGCTGCAAATGTATTGAAGGAGATGGGATATCAGGAAATCAATCTCAATCTTGGATGTCCATCCGGTACGGTATGTGCGAAGGGAAAAGGTGCCGGCTTTTTAAGGGATATCTATAAATTAGAGCGATTTCTGGACGATATCTACAATTACGCAGAACGTGAAGGAATTGCGATATCACTCAAGACAAGACTTGGATACGTGGACCCGGAAGAATTCTATGATTTGTTGGAAGTCTACAATGAATATCCGGTCAAGGAATTAATTATACATCCGAGGATTCGTACAGAGTTTTACAAGGGTACACCAAGACTGGAATATATCCGGTACGCAAAGCAACACAGCAAGAATCCAATTGTTTACAATGGAGATATTTTGAAGCCTTCCAATATAAAGGATTACGGTATTGCGGATTTGGAAAGTTGCATGATTGGAAGAGGCTTGATATCTTCCCCATGGCTTGCAAAGAAGATTCACAGTGGTGGGCAGATAGAAGAAACAGAAGATGATTTCAATGCTTTCTGGATGTTTCATGACGAGATATATCATGCTTATCAGGAAATCATGTCACCAGACATCAACGTCTTGTATCGCATGAAAGAACTATGGACCTATTGGAAAGTCTTGTTCCCGGGGTATGAACGGGAAGTCAAGAAGATTATGAAATCAAAATACTATCACGAATATGAAAGCGCCACATTACTTATGAGGTAGTTTTTGTGGCGTAGGAAGGGAGAAGAAATGGCAGAGAATTTACAGATTCGCCGTGCAACGGTGGAAGATATGGATGGAATTAACCGGTTATTGCAACAGGTTTTGATGGTGCATCACAATGGCAGACCGGATTTGTTCAAGGCAAATGTGAAAAAGTATACGGATAAAGAGCTTGAAGAGATTATCCATGATGACTTGCGTCCAATCTTTGTGGGTGTTAATGAAGAAAATCAGGTGTTGGGATATGCATTCTGTGTACATCAGCAACATATAGGAGATAACATTCTCACAGATATCAAGACCCTTTATATTGACGATATCTGTGTGGATGAAACAGCAAGAAAGCAGTCTGTTGGTAAGAAAGTCTATGAATATGTCATTGACTATGCAAGAAAACAGGGATATTACAATGTTACCTTAAATGTGTGGAGCTGTAATCCGGGTGCGATGAAGTTTTATGAGAAGATGGGCCTCGTGCCATATAAGGTTGGTATGGAAAAAATAATTTAAAATGGTGAATGGAAAGATGGATATAAGAATCTTGCGATATTTTTTGACTGTAGCGAAAGAGCAGAACTTTACGAAGGCTGCAGAGCAATTGAATATTACACAACCAACACTTTCAAGACAGCTTGCAGCATTGGAGGAGGAACTTGGCACAGATCTTTTTATAAGAGGAAGTCGTAGCATTACCCTTACGGAGGCGGGAATATTATTAAAACGAAGAGCACTGGAAATCATTGACCTGGAAGAAAAGATGCTTGATGAACTAAAGGTGAAAGATGGGCTGATAGAAGGTACGATTACGATCGGTTGTGGTGAGTTTGCTGCTGTTGAAACATTGGCAGAAATTTGTAAGGTATATAAGGAAAAATATCCAATGGTGCAAATCGTGTTACATACAGCTACAGCAGATTCGGTATATGAGATGATGAATCAGGGGTTGGTGGATATTGGATTATTTATGGAACCTGTCAATACAGAGGGGCTGGATTATATCAGAATTATGGAAAGTGACCACTGGGTGGTTGGTATGAAGCCGGATGATCCAATGGCAGGCAAAGAATATATTACAAAAGGGGATCTTCTGGATAAACCTCTCATCCTTCCCCAAAGACAGAATGTACAGAGTGAGCTTGCAAACTGGTTTGGAAGGGACTTCAATAAGCTTCATATCTCATTTACCAGTAATCTGGGAACGAATGCCGGAGTTATGGCAATGTATGGACTGGGATATCCGGTTTCGATTGAAGGTGCTGCAAAGTATTGGAGAGAGGAATTGCTTGTTCAAAGAAGGTTGTATCCTGAAGTGACAGCAAATACGGTAATCGCATGGAGAAGGAATATTCCGTATTCGTTGGCAATCAATAAATTCATAGAAGAAATCAATGCCTTTAAGGCATAGAAAATGATTTAATATA
>JBJENA010000089.1:0-26083 GCA_051879955.1 Wujia sp. | reverse complement strand
CCAATGTCATCCATGTGGATGGTTCCGTGGATCCGATTCGTGATATTGAGACGATAAATTTTGAATTAATATTTGCAGATATTGAGGTGTTGGACCGAAGAATTGCAAAAGGGCAAAGAGGTGCTGCAAACAATAAGGCACTTGCAAAGGAATTGGAGCTGCAAAAGCGTATCAAGGAGCATTTGGAAGCTGGAAATCTTGCGATTACATTTGAAACAGACGATGAAGATGAAATCAAGTGGATGAAGGAGTACAATCTTCTTACTGCAAAGCCTGTGATTTATGCTGCAAATGTGGCAGAGGATGATCTGGCTGATGATGGTGCAGGAAATGAATATGTACAGAAGGTGCGCGAATATGCTGCACAGTTTGGCAGTGAGGTATTTGCGGTCTGTGCGCAGATTGAACAGGAGATTTCCGAGCTGGATGACGACGAAAAGCAGATGTTTCTTGAGGAGCTCGGTGTGGCAGAGTCCGGATTGGACAAGCTCATCAAGGCAAGCTACAGCCTGCTTGGCTTAATCAGTTATCTGACATCCGGATCGGATGAGACAAGAGCATGGACGATTACCAAGGGAACCAAGGCACCTCAGGCAGCGGGAAAGATTCACACAGACTTTGAGCGTGGATTTATCAAGGCAGAGGTGGTTGCTTATACCGATTTGATGGAAAGCGGTAGCATGCTTGCAGCCAAAGAAAAAGGATTGGTTCGCCAGGAAGGCAAGGAATATGTTGTTCAGGATGGAGATGTCATTCTGTTTAAGTTCAATGTATAATAGGTAAGGGTTGATACGATGTATGATATTCGGTTTCCAAATCTGGGAATTGTGCTTCACAATGTGAAGGAAGGATTTTCAGTCTTCGGATTTGAAATAAAATTTTATGGAATCATTATTGCACTTGGATTTTTATTTGCTTTTTTCATAATTGGAAAAGAAGCGAAAAGAACCGGTCAGAATGAGGAGATGTATCTGGATTTGATGTTATGGATGATGATTCCATCCATTATAGGAGCCAGACTGTACTATGTTCTCTTTAGTTGGAAGGATTACTTTCAAAAAGGACGTGGGATTGGAGAAACTCTGTTGGATTTGATCAATATTCGCAACGGAGGGCTGGCGATTTACGGTGGAGTGATTGCGGGCGTGATTGTGTTGATCGTCTTCTGTAAGAAGAAACAGGCATCCTTCGCATTGCTTGCGGATACTGCAGTTTTAGGATTGTTGATCGGACAGATTATGGGAAGATGGGGCAATTTCTTTAACCGCGAGGCATTTGGTGATTATACGGATTCTCTGTTTGCCATGGCAATACCGACAGATTATTTTGCAGGCAACGGTTCGCTTAGTGGACTGGCGTCAGCGGGAGTGATTACGCCGGATATGGTAAATCATCTCATTACCATCGACAACATGCAATGGATTAGCGTCCATCCGACATTTTTGTATGAATCTCTGTGGAACCTGGCGCTTTTCATCATCTTGTTGATTTACCGCAAACATAAGAAGTTTGATGGTGAGATCTTCCTGATGTATCTTTGGGGATACGGCATGGGGCGCGTGTGGATTGAAGGGCTTCGTTCGGACTCTTTGATGTTGCCTTTTGGAAACATGAGAGTCTCACAGTTGATTGCAGCAATCTGTGTATTGACCTGTTCGGTATTGATTGTGAGCAAACGGCTGAAAAATACAGCAAAATCATAGAATTATAAGTAAAAACAATGAAAGGAAATGCAAATTTACTCTTGCATTTCCTTTTTCTTTGCGTTAAAATGGGTGTTGGGTGGTAGCTCAGTGGTAGTTATATGGAAACAAAGTGGAGTCCGGTGGAGTTCCAGGGATGTTTCCCGGGACACAGAGCGCACATAAGAAAAACGCGCGAGGAAACAATATGGCAATGGGTATGATAGGAGAATCGAATCACGGCCTGGATGCAAAGGGCAGATTGATTATTCCCATAAGATTCAGACAGAATCTTGGGAATAGTTTTGTGCTGTGTAACGGTATGGACCATACGATTGATATCTACCCGGAGGCTGAATGGAGCAAGTTTGCTGAAAAGCTTGCTGCACTTCCGAAGAGCAATGAAAAGGCACGCCGCTTGCGAGACTTTTATGAAGGCTCTGCAGTGGTATGCGAGATGGATAGCCAATATCGAATCGTCATTCCGCAGAAGCTGCGTGAGTTTGCGAATATCGAGAAAGAAGTTGTGATGGTTGGACACACAGATACCGTTGCAATCTGGGACAAGGCAGCCTGGGATAAGGTTCACAGTCCGGAGGTAATGAATCTCGAGGACATCGCAGCGATTGGCGAAGAATTTGGTATTTAATAGGAGGCCGATATGGAATTTGTACATAAGTCGGTACTCTTGGATGAGACAATTGACAGTCTGAACATCAAGCCGGATGGCATCTATGTGGATGGAACCCTTGGTGGGGGAGGACATTCACTGGAGATATGTAAGAGATTATCTCCAAAAGGCAGATTGATTGGAATCGATCAGGATAAGGATGCAATCGCAGCGGCAACAAAAAGATTATCAGACTATAAAGACAGAGTGACAATTGTGCACTCGAATTATCAGGAAATAGACTCCGTACTAAAAGGACTGTCCGTCAGCGGTGTTGATGGGATAGTCCTTGACCTCGGAGTGTCATCTTATCAGTTGGACAATGTAGAACGTGGATTTACCTATCGGGAGGATACCCCGCTAGATATGCGCATGAATCAGGAAGATGTCATGACGGCACGCGATATTGTAAACGATTATACAGAACAGGAATTATTTCATGTGATTCGTGATTATGGAGAAGATAGTTTTGCGAAGAATATTGCAAAGCACATCGTAAAAGCAAGACAACAGGCGCCGATTGAGACGACAGGCCAGCTTTGTGAGATTATCAAAGCAGCGATTCCGGCAAAGGTTCGTCAAGGTCAGGGTCATCCGGCCAAGAAAACCTTTCAGGCCATACGCATCGAGCTCAATCATGAATTGGATGTGTTGGAGAATTCTCTAGATACGATGATTTCGTATCTGAACCCGGGAGGCAGGTTGTCGATTATCACTTTCCATTCATTGGAAGACAGGATAGTCAAAACCATCTTCAAGCGGAATATGAATCCATGTACCTGTCCACCGGAGTTTCCAATCTGTGTGTGTGGAAAGAAACCGACAGGCAAGGTGATAACAAGAAAACCGATTGTTCCCGGTGAAGAGGAATTGAAGGATAATAAACGGGCAAAAAGCTCGAAACTGCGCGTATTTGAAAAGGCGTAGATAAGTAAGGAGAGAAAAAAGGTATGGCACAGCAAACAAGAAGACAACTTTATTATACGGAAGGATCTGTAGCACGTGATATGTATGCAGCTCCGGTACGAAGAACGGCACAGCCTGGCAGACGTACAAATCCGCAACGAAGAGTTGCACCACAGGAAGAAAGACCGGTCACAAAGCGCAAGGTAACAGCGCAGACAAAACGTGTTTTGGCATTTAGTGGTGGATACATGGCATTTATGGTGTTGATGGTAAGTCTCGTAGTTGGTTCTTGTGTGTTCATGCTTTATATGGATACAAAGATTCGTACACAGCAAAACAACATCAGTGCATTGGAAGCAGAACTTGAGAAGATTGAGGATGACAATGCAGCACATAAGCTCCGATTGAATAATATGTATTCTCTGGATGAGGTTTATGACGTAGCAACGAATGAACTTGGTATGGTTTATGCGAAAAAGGGACAGATTATCTATTATGATAGTGCAAATGAAGATTACGTAAAACAGTATCAGGATATTCCGGGTTCGAATTAAGATGAAGTATCAGAATCGGGCAGTGTTTGCTGCTCGATTTTTGCAGTTGAGGTGATAAAGATGGCGAGAAGACATGCGAAACGCCCTAGAAAGAAAAGTAAAAAGTTTACAAGTATGATGCGAGGCAGATTTCATGTTATTTTTGCTTTGTTCGTAATTGGTTTTTTGGTAATGGTCAGTGCGATTATAAAAATCAATGCCGATAATGGTGCGAAATATGAACAACAGGTGTTGACGCAGCAGGGATACACAAGTTCCGTGATTCCATATAAGCGAGGCGATATTCTCGATGCAAACGGTACGGTTATGGCGACGGATAAAAAAGTATATGACTTGATTTTGGAGCCGGCCAATATCGTGCAATATGAAGATAAAAGACGTGCCACGGTATCCGCTTTAAAGGAGTTTTTTGGTTTCTCATCTGCTCAGATTGATGAATTTTTGGAGAATGAAAAATCCTACTATGTGGTAGCAAAAAAAGGCGTAGAGTATGAGGATGTACAAAAGTTCAAGGAGTTTCGCAATTCGGAGGACGGCAAGGGCATCGTAGGCATTTACTATGAAGAGCGCTACGTACGTGTCTATCCAAACAACGAGCTTGCCTGCCATCTTTTAGGATTTACCGTAAGTGGCAATGTTGGAATGTATGGAGTCGAGGAGTATTACAATAGTCGTCTCAATGGAACCAATGGCAGAGAGTATTCGTACTTAAATGCAGATTATGGTGTGACAGACACGATTGAAGCGCCGGTAAATGGCAATAATCTGGTTACAACTCTGGATGCGAATATTCAGAAAATTGTAGAAGAAAAGGTTCAGGCTCGTCTGGAAGAAGAATCCGCATCGAATATATCTGTGTTGGTCATGAATCCAAACAACTGCCAGATTTTAGCCCTTTACAATAGTCATACCTTCGATCCAAATGAAGCTTATGATTTGGATTCCACCCAGTATCAGTTTCAGACAGAAAGTCAGCTGGAAGATGCAGGGTTTGCAAGCTTTGAGGATTTCAAGAAAAATGGAACCGATGAAGAACATGTGGATGCTTTGTATAAAGTATGGCGAAATTTTGTAGTCAGTGACGTGTTTGAGCCGGGTTCAACATATAAAACATTTACCATTTCGGGTGCATTGGAAGAAGGCGTAATCAGTGCTTCTGATGAGTATTACTGTGATGGTGGTGAGCAGGTAGAAGATTACTATATCAACTGTCACTCTCATGAATATGGCGGTCATGGTATGGTGAATCTGTCCGGTGCATTGGAAAATTCATGCAATGATGCTTTGATGCAGATTGCATCCAAAGAAGGCGTAAGCATGTTTGATAAATATCAGGTTCTCTTTGGATTTGGTCAATCAACAAACGTAGACCTTCCGGGAGAGCCTAGCAATGATTCTTTGAGTGGGTTGGTATATCACGAGAGCAATATGCATGCGGTTGAACTTGCAACCTCGTCGTTTGGTCAGGGTGTGACAACCTCTATGATGCAGATTGGTACAGCCTTTTGCTCTGCAATCAATGGTGGATATTACTACGAGCCAAGTGTAGTTCAGCGTATTGAAGATGAAAAAGGAAACATCGTAGAAAATCTGGATCCGATATTGGTTCGCAGAACGATATCGGAAGATGTGTCTGCACAGATGCGTGGATTTTTGAAAAATGTTGTAACAGAAGGTACAGGAAAAAAAGCCGCTGTAGAAGGATACGAAATTGGTGGTAAGACAGGTACTGCTGAGAAGCTTCCACGAGGAAATGGAAAATATATTCTTTCCTTTATTGGATTTGCTCCGGTAGAAAATCCACAGGTTGTTATCTATGTGGTAGTCGATGAGCCGGAGCTGCAGTCCGGAAGTGGATCTGCATCTTACCTGTTTTCGGATATTCCGACAGAGGTTTTCCCATATATGAATATCTATAAGACAGATGAAAGCTATGATATCGACAAAGAAAGTGCAGTCGATGAACAGGCTACACCGATTTATACAGGCGATATTCCGGCTAATGATGTCGCAGGTGGACAGGAAAATCCGTATGTAGAAAATGTACAGGATGTTGTACCACAGACCGAAGAAACAACGCAGGAACCTTCGCAGGAACCTCCGGAGGATCCGCCGGCAGACACACAAGCCACAGAGGAAACCACAAGTGAAGAACCACAGTCACAGGAAGGGATTCCTACAGAATAAAAGAAGCATACTACGAAGCACCGGAGAATACATATTATTGAGTAATATGTAGGAGCAGGTAATGCAACATTTTTTTACGTCCACAAATAGATGTCGGTTGACCGTACTCGTGATTCTGATAGCAGTTGGAGTTACCGTTTTGACAGCGAGACTAACGTATGTGATGTTGGTTCAGGCAGACGTTTATCACAAGAAAGCTTTGGATGTTCAACAAAGACAGCGAAGCATCAAGGCGAAACGAGGTTGCATCTATGATCGAAACGGCGTGGAGCTTGCGGGTAATCAAGCGGTTTGTTCCATATCTGTGATTCATAATCAGATTAAGGACAAGGAGCGAGTCATACAGGTTCTATCCTCTAAACTGGATTTGGATGAAGAATATGTCAGAAAGAGAGTAGAAAAGCGTTCTGTCAGAGAGAAGATTAAGAGCAATGTGGACAAGACATTGGCGGATTCCATTCGAAAGATGGAACTTGACGGTGTGAAAATTGATGAAGATTATAAGCGTTATTATCCCTATGAGACCCTGGCATCACATGTGCTTGGATTTACCGGTAGTGATAATCAGGGAATTCTTGGTTTAGAGGTATCCTATGATGATATCCTGATGGGAGAAAACGGAAATATATTTACATTCACGGACAGCCGTGGAATTGAAGTGGTGGGGCTGGGACAACAACGACAAGAGCCTGTTCCGGGGGATAATCTGGTAACATCCTTGGACATCAATATCCAGCAATACATCACACAAAAAGCATTAGAGGTGCTAAAAAAGAAACAGGCAAAACGGGTTTGTATCATCGTGATGAATCCGCAAAATGGAGAAATCTATGGTTTGGCAGATGTACCGGAGTACAACCTCAATGATCCATTCACCTTGAACTATGAGGTAGAAGAAGGCGTAGAGGTAACACAGGATATGCGCAATCAGATGTGGCGAAACTACTGTATCAATGATACCTATGAGCCCGGGTCAACGTTTAAGATTGTCACAGCAACAACTGCTTTCGAAAAAGGAGTCCTTTCAGAAGAAGACCGATTTTATTGTCCCGGTTACTATGTGGTGGAGGATCGAAGGATTCGCTGTCATAAGGTTGCAGGACATGGACCGGAAAGCTTTCGGGAGGGAATCATGAATTCCTGCAACCCGGTTTTTATGCAGGTCGGGGAACGAATCGGTGTGGAAGACTTTTACAAAGGACTTCAAAAACTCGGACTCTTTGAGAAAACGGGAGTAGATTTGCCCGGAGAAGCAAATTCTATCTTCCATAAGAAAGAAAATGTGGGACCTGTGGAGCTTGCAACCATGTCCTTTGGACAGTCATTTCAGATTACACCTTTGCAGCTACTTCGGGCTGCAAGTGCAGTAGTAAATGGAGGAACACTTGTCACACCGCATTTTGGTGTGTATACTACCGATGAGAACAATACCATAAACAAGGTGTTGCAGTATTCGTCAAAACAAGATGCGGTTTCGGATGAAACATCTGCAAAGATGCGGGAGTTGCTCGAAGCAGTTGTGGCAGAGGGGACCGGACATCGGGCCTATGTAGAGGGCTATCGAATCGGTGGAAAGACAGCGACCAGTGAGAAGCTGCCAAGAAGTGAGAATCGCTATATATCGTCCTTTGTGGGATTTGCACCGGCAGAGAATCCGCAGGTGATGACATTGATTTTGATTGACGAACCACAGGGGGTGTATTATGGTGGAACCATTGCTGCACCGGTAGTTGGCGAAATTTATGACAATATATTGCCGTATCTTGGCATCAGACAGGAGCGACAAGAAAAATAAATTACGAAACGAGAGAGTTACAAGGAGAATGAACATGAAGTATGAAGTAATTGTACCGGCTTTGATTGCATTTGGAGTGAGCGTGATATTGAGTCCCATCATTATCCCATTCCTTAAGAAATTAAAATTTGGGCAGTTTGTGCGTGATGATGGACCGGAATCCCATCTCAAAAAATCGGGAACTCCGACAATGGGCGGACTCATTATTCTGTTTAGTATTGTAATCGCAGCGCTGTTTTATATCAAAGATTATCCGGACATCGTACCGATTCTCTTTGCAACTTTGGGATTTGGATTTGTCGGCTTTATGGATGACTTTATCAAGGTTGTCATGAAGCGTTCGTTAGGTCTTCGTGCATGGCAGAAGATGTTAGGACAGTTTGTTGTAACGGGTGTGTTTGCATATTACATTCATGCATATACCGAACTTGGAACAGTGATTCGTATTCCATTTACGGGAAATATGGTTGATGTGGGTTGGCTGTATTGGCCGTTGATGTTTTTTGTTATGCTGGGAACTGTAAATGGAGCAAATTTTACGGATGGATTGGATGGACTGGCATCCTCCGTTACGGTTTTGATTGCAACATTTTTTGCAATCGCAGCTATCACTTTGAAGTCAGGAGTTACACCGATTACCTGTGCGGTTGTCGGAAGTTTGCTTGGATTTTTGGTATACAATGTTTATCCGGCGCGCGTATTTATGGGTGATACAGGTTCTCTTGCATTGGGAGGATTTGTCGCATCTACAGCATATATGTTGCAGATGCCATTGATTATTTTGATTGTAGCATTCATCTATCTGGCAGAGGTATTGTCAGTTATCATTCAGGTGACAAGCTTTAAGACAACAGGAAAAAGAGTATTCAAGATGGCGCCCATTCATCATCATTTTGAATTGTGTGGCTGGCCGGAGACAAAGGTTGTTGCAATTTTTTCAATTGTGACTACGATTTTGTGTCTGATTGGAATTTTAGCTATCTGATGTGCGATAGGAGGAATAACTATGACGAAGAAATATTTGGTAGCCGGTGCAGGAAAAAGTGGAATCTGTGCAACGAATCAGCTGCTTCGCAATAACGAACAGGTAATATTATTTGACGAAAATCCAAAGGGAACTCTGACAGAAGAAGCAGTGAGAAAGAAGCTTGGAGAAATCGTAAATAAAGAGAATTTGAGCATTCATCTTGGTGCACTTACGGATGAGGTGTTGCAGGACATTTCCTGTATGGTAATCAGCCCGGGAATTGCCGTGGATGCAGCGTTTGTACTCAAAGTGAAAGAGGCCGGTATCCCGGTATGGAGTGAGATTGAGCTTGCTTATCGCTACGAGAAAGGTAGCGTGGCAGCGATTACTGGTACCAATGGCAAGACCACCACAACCACACTTGTGGGTGAGATTATGAAGGCATACAACGAAAAGACCTTTGTGGTTGGAAATATTGGGATTCCTTACACAAGCTTGTCTGATCAAAGCAGTGCGGATTCCGTTACAGTAGCAGAAATCAGCAGTTTCCAGTTAGAGACGATTGTGACCTTCCGTCCACATGTCAGTGCACTTTTGAATCTGACACCGGACCATCTGAATCGTCATTATACATTTGAAAATTATGCCAATTGTAAATTGGATATCACAAAGAATCAGACAGAGGATGATTATGCAGTTTTTAATTATGACGATGAAGAGACAAGGAAGCTCGCAGACCGTGTGCCTGCAAAATTGATTTTCTTCAGTCATAAGGAAGAGCTTGAGGAAGGCGTCATTCTCAAGGATGGAAAGGTTTTTATTCGTGAGAATGGAGAAGAAACCTATGTGATGTCACGGGAGGAATTCCGTTTGCTTGGAGACCACAATGTTGAGAATCTGTTGGCAGCGGTTGCAATCAGTTATTATATGGGCGTTGATATTGAAACAATTCGTAAAGTATGTGCAGATTTTAAGGGTGTAGAACATAGAATAGAATATGTACGTAGCGTAAACGATGTTGATTACTATAATGATTCCAAGGGTACCAATCCGGATGCAGCAATAAAAGCGGTACAGTCGATGAATCGTCCGACCTTCCTGATTGGCGGTGGATATGATAAGAAATCCACATACGATGAGTGGATTGAAAGCTTTGATGGAAAAGTGAAAAAATTGCTTTTGATTGGCCAGACAGCACAGGATATCGCAGAGTGTGCCAGAAAGCATGGGTTTGATAAGATAGAGTTTTTTGACAGCTTGCAGGATGTTGTGACCTATTGCCATGCACATGCAGAGCCGGGGGATGCAGTATTGCTGTCGCCTGCCTGTGCAAGCTGGGGCATGTTTGATAACTATGAACAGCGTGGAGATATGTTCAAGGAGTATGTAAACGCGCTTTAAGGAGTTTGCAGATGGCGTATGGAAGAAAACAATTAAAAAGAGGAAAGATATTTAGTTCTGGTGGATATGTGAATTATCAGATTGCTTTTTTGGTGTTTGTTCTATTGGCCTTTGGTGTAATGATGGTTTACAGTGCAAGCTCTTATCGTGCAGCCATATCCGGTCTTCCGGATTCCTATTTTGCAAAGCGTCAGGGAATGATAGGTCTTGCCGGATTGGTGATTATGTGGTTTTTATCTCATTTCAACTATCAAAATTACCGTAAGCCGTTTATGCATCTGCTGATTTTGTGCGGTATGATTGGATGTTCCAGCATCGCATTGATTATAGGTATCAGTTCGCATGGAGCGAAGCGTTGGATTTCCGTTGCGGGTGTTCAGGTACAGCCTTCGGAGATGGTAAAGCTGTTTTTGATTTTGTATCTGTCTCATGTGTGTGTAAAGCATGCGAGTTATTTAGGGAGTCTGGGAGGTATTTTAAGACTTACCTGGCCGTGTTTGTTGAGTATCGGATTGATTGCAAAAGAGAATCTGAGTACTGCAATTGTATGTGCGGGTATCATGGTAGTGATTCTTTTGATTGTAACTCCGGATGTAAAACCGATTTTATTAGGTATGGTTTTGTTAATTGGTGCGGCAGCACTTTTTACATTTGGTGTTGGATACCGCGTGAATCGTATTGAAGCATGGCTTTCCCCGGAAACCAGTGAATATGGATATCAGACTATGCAGTCCTTGTATGCAATTGGATCTGGCGGCTTGTTTGGTAAGGGTTTGGGACAGAGTATACAGAAGCTCGGTTTTTTGCCGGAGTCCCACAATGATATGATCTTTGCGATTGTATGTGAGGAGCTTGGAATCTTTGGTGCGCTTGGCATTATTGCCTTGTTCTTGATCCTGATTTTGCAGCTTCGTTACGTGGCAAATCATGCCAGAGACCGTTTTGGAGCATTGATTGTCATCGGCGTCATGACGCATATTGCAGTGCAGATGTTGGTTAATATCGGCGTTGTAACAAACGTGATTCCAAATACAGGAGTAACCCTTCCGTTCATCAGTTACGGTGGCTCTTCGTTACTGTTCTTGCTTGCGGAAATGGGATTTGTAATGAATGTCTCCCGCCAAATGATTCCATATGAGGAGGAACCTTCATGAAAAAAAAGCTATTCTTATTCTTCCTGTTAGTCGTTCTTGCCGCACTAGCCTACGCATCAACGTTTACTTTGGAAACGGTGAGAGTGAGTGGCAACGAGGTGGTAAGCAACGAGCAGGTCATACAGAAAATAAAAAGTGAAGCCCCGTTGTCGAATACGATATTGCTCTATTTAAAAGGCAAAATTCGCAGAGTGGGATCCATTCCATTTGTCAGTAAAATGGATATTGAGTTTATTGATAAGACAACCGTTTCGGTGACTGTATATGAAAAATCCATGGCTGGTTGTGTGCAGTACATGAACAGCTATGTGTATTTTGATAAAGATGGTATGGTTTTGGATGCAGCAACCAAGAAGGTAAAAGGCGTTCCTCAGATCCGGGGACTGACTTTTTCCGGGTGGGAGATGGGCAAGAAGCTTCCGGTTTCGGATAGCAGTAAATTTCAAACCATATTAACAATTACACAGTTAGTTGAAAAGTATAGCTTAGAAATTGATGGCATCACTTTCACAGCTGAAAATGAGATTGTCCTGACACACAAGGACATCACCATAGAATTGGGAGAGGGGGAATACCTGGCAGTACAGATGATGAATCTGGGTAGTATACTGGAAAATCTGGAAGGAATGTCTGGAACTTTGTATATGAAAGATTTCAATTCTGAGAACAATACAGCAAGTTTTAGTAAAAAAAAGTGAAAAACTATTGATTATTTCACATGTATACGATATTATGTATACTAATAATGCGTAAGTACAATGAAGGAGGAAGAAACCTTGCTTGAAATAAAATCAAACGACGAAAAGACCCCTGCAAGAATCCTTGTGATTGGTGTAGGTGGAGCCGGTAACAATGCAGTAAACAGAATGATCGATGAGAACGTGGAAGGTGTAGAATTGATTGCTATCAATACAGACAAGCAGATTCTGTCACAGAGCCGCGCTACAACAAAGATTCAGATCGGTGAGAAGCTCACAAAGGGACTTGGTGCAGGTGCAAAGCCTGAAATCGGTGCGAGTGCAGTAGAAGAAAACCGTGAAGAAATCACAGATATCATGAAGGATGCGAACATGGTATTCGTAACCTGTGGTATGGGTGGTGGTACCGGTACAGGTGCTGCTCCGGTGGTAGCTGAGATTGCCAGAAATCTTGGTATCCTGACTGTTGGTGTTGTAACGAAGCCATTTTCTTTCGAAGGAAAGCCTCGTATGAACAATGCCATCAATGGTATTGCAAAATTAAAAGAAAACGTAGATACATTGATTGTCATTCCAAATGATAAGCTTTTGCAGATTTGCGATAAGCGTACAAGCATCCCGGAAGCTTTAAAGAAGGCAGATGAAGTTCTTCAGCAGGGTGTTCAGGGTGTAACAGATTTGATCAATAAGCCGGGATTAATCAACCTTGACTTTGCAGATATTCAGACCGTTATGCGTGATAAGGGTGTTGCTCATATCGGTATTGGACGGGCAAGTGGTGATAACAAGGCCGTTGATGCAATCAAGTCTGCGATGGATAGTCCATTGCTTGAAACAACAGTTAGCGGTGCAAGTGATATCATCGTAAACTTCTCTGGTAATATCGGTATCGTTGAAGCATACGATGCAATTACGTACCTGACAGAAGTTGCCGGCGATGGTGCAAACATCATCTTCGGTACCGTAGATAACGATGTGATGGGCGAGGATGTATGTATCACAATTATTGCGACAGGTATTGAGGAGCAGACAGGTGCTACACCGGTTGTTCCGGCAGCGAGCAAGACTGTATCAAAGTCCGGTCCAACGGTTGCTCCAATTGGTAAGACTCCTACATATGCGAGTCAGCCAATTACAAGCGTAAAGCCTATGGGTGCCGCAACAAAGCCTTCATTCATGAACAATACAACACAGGTAAAGCCAAGTGTTAGCTCTGATATCTCCAGTGCTGCAAAGCCGGCACCTGTAAAGCGTGAGGCAGCAAATCCAGCGGGCGGAATCAAGATTCCTGATTTCCTGAAGCGTGGTTAATGTTCGATAAGAGATAAAAGAAAAACGGTTCTTCCGGAGATAGAAGAACCGTTTTTTGTTTTGTTAAAATGCAATATGTAAATTACAAGAATGTCTTTGTATAGGTGACACCACCTAATGCATTGACATTTTTTTGTTTGTAAGCATTTTGTGCATTGGAAAGCTGGAAGAGATTCGTCAACGATTGATCCTCAGACTCCTGGACTGTTGAGGTGCCAAGCGTTGCGATAATATCCAGCATACTGTTGTAATGGGACATCAAAAATTCATATTGTGCATAATCCAATAATTGCTTAAGCGAATTGGTATCACTTGTATCAATATTCTGTAAGGAAGTCAGCAAATTGCCAAAATTCTGTGTGGAAGTAGGATAAGCTGACAACAGTGGATTTGCAGTAAGGGTAGAAGTGGTCTGCCCGGTAATTAGATTTGTCAGACTGTTGGTTGACAAATCATTTGTACTCTGCAATTCGCGATTATACATGATAGAAAGAATATCCTGTAATTGTTGTAAGATTTTTGCCTGCTCATCAGTTGGAATATTCTGTGTCGATGGAATCTCAGATTGATCTACCTCAACAGTCTGAGTGGCGGCCGGAACACCGTTTTCCATGAGATTTAAAACCTTTTGAACATGTTTTTGGACACTATCAATTGGAGGCATCCCGCCGTATTTGTTCACAGTTCCAAATCCTACATTATAGGCGGCAAGTGCGAGTGAGATATCTCCGTTGTACATATCTGATAAGGTTTTGAACACTGCAGCGCCGCACATGATATTTTCGTAAGGATCAAAAGGATTCTGTACGCCATAAGTTTTTACGGTGCTGGGCATTAATTGCATGATTCCCATGGCACCGGATGAGGATACTGCGTTTGGTTGAAAACCGGATTCTGTCCAGCCGATAGCACGCAGAAGGTTTTCCGGGACACCGTAACGCTCGGAAGCTTCCTTGAAGATTTCATCGATGGTCATTGTACGGGTTTTCGAAGTCTCTTCCTCAAGTGCTTCTGCAAAAGTCTGATCATTGTTTACAGACGTATTCTCATTTGCCTTTTCTGTTTTCTTTGTTTGCTCCACCTGTTCAGGAAGCTTATCTACAAAATTTGTACCTGAAACATATAACACATTGCCACCTCCTTTGTGTAAATGATTCGCACTACTGATATATTTACTCATATTATAAGGGACAATTGCTTTTTTTTCAATGTTGTTATTTTTGGGATGGCATAAGACATGAAAAATATGTACATACAAAGAAGAGTGTGGTAAAATACATATAACTATGTGAATCTGTTTTGTATGAAAATATTTGGAAAAATACAGAGAGGTAGACACAATGAGATACATTGCGACCGGTCATGAAATGGCCAGAATTGATGAATATACGACCAATATAATCGGTATTCCTGCGCTTGTTTTGATGGAACGTGCGGCGCTTGCAGTTGCGGATTTGATGAAACAGCGATGGGACAAGGAAAGCCGTGTTCTGGTGGTTGTGGAAAGTGGAAACAATGGTGGAGATGGAGTGGCACTTGCACGTATTTTGCACCAGGCAGGATACGAGGTGGAAATCTATTGGATTCATGCCTTAAAGACAGCCAGTGCATCCTTTGATACACAGCTTGCGATTGCAAAGCATATGAATCTCAAGTTCGTGGATGAGCTGGTGGATAGTGGATACGACATCATTGTTGATGCCGTATTTGGTGTGGGTCTTTCCCGTGCAGTGATGGGCAAGCAGGCGGAAACCATCAAGGCGTTGAATGATATGGAAGGATACAAGATTGCGATTGACGTTCCTTCCGGTATCGATGCAACGACAGGATTTATGCTTGGGACTGCATTTCGTGCAGATGAAACCGTGACCTTTGGATTGATGAAGCTTGGCTTACTAAATGGCATGGGATATGAATATGCAGGCAAGGTAACGGTGGTAGATATCGGATTTCCGAAGAATGCAGTGGATTTTGTAGAGCCTCGTTTATATACCTATGATGAGAGTGATCTGGATGAATTGCTTCCGGTTCGTAAACGCGATACGCATAAGGGCAGCTATGGAAGAGTAGGCGTGATTGCAGGCTGTAAGAATATGGCTGGCGCTGCGTTGTTCGCAGCAGAAGCGGCTTACCGTATGGGATGTGGTCTGGTACGCGTCTGTACAGTGGAAGAAAACAGAGATATTGTGCAGTCAAGACTTCCGGAGGCATTGCTTACAACCTATTGTGAGGCAGACCGGGATAGCCTTCGAAATGCGATGAAGACCATGCTGGAGTGGTCGGATGTCATCGTACTTGGACCGGGAATCGGAACCGGAGAGGCGCAGACCTATATCGTGGATAAGATTTTACGTCGATTTGATAAGCCGGTTGTTTTGGACGCAGACGGTATCAACATTTTGGCAGAGAATATGAGCTTGTTAGATGATGCATCTGCAAAACTCATCTTGACACCACATCTAAAAGAGATGTCGCGCATGATTAACATGTCAGTGACAGATATCAAGAGCAACAAATATGACCTTGCACGTGAATTTGCAAAGCGTCATCAAAGCGTTCTTGTATTAAAAGATGCTCGTACGATAGTATCGGAAGGCAGTCTTCAGGCATATATTAATGTAACGGGAACCAATGGTATGGCAACCGGTGGTTCGGGTGATGTACTTTCAGGTATGATTGCCGGTTTGATTGCGCAGGGAATGGAAGGCTTTGAAGCAGCAAAGCTTGGCGTGTGTATGCATGGCCTGGCCGGCCAGGAGGCAGCAAACCAAAAAGGAAAATACAGTATGCTTGCGAGTGATATCGTCGAATGTATTCGGGTAATAAATCGGAATTGTTTCGATAAGGAATAAGGAGACAACACTTATGAGAACAGAGGGAGACATGTATCATCGTATCTATGCACAGATTGATGTAGATGCGATTCGATATAATATACAGAAGATGCAATGTATGGTCAAAATCGGCATGAAGACCATGATTATTATCAAGGCGGATGCATACGGACATGGTGCCTGTGAATTGGCGCATCGTTTGGATGATCTGGCAGACTACTACGGAGTTGCAACGATTGATGAAGCTGTGGAGCTGCGCGAGGCTGGCATCACAAAGCCGATTTTAAATATTGGATATACACCGGAGGCAGACTTCCTTCGTGCGATTCAAAATGATGTCACAATCGCAGTGTATGACGTGGATCAGGCGAGCAAATTGAGTGATGTTGCACTTGCCTGGGCGAAAAATGTAAAGGTTCATATCAAGGTAGACACCGGAATGTCTCGTATCGGTTTTTCCGCCGATCAGGAAGGTATACAGAGAGCACTTTTGCTCAAAGATATGCCTTGTCTGGAGATTGAAGGAATCTTTACACATTATGCGAAAGCAGATGAGTATGACAAGAAGTATGCGAAGCTGCAGAAGGACCGTTTTCTTCAATACATACAGGGCTTAAAAGCAGGTGGTGTCGATCCGCAGATAAAGCACATCGACAATAGTGCAGGTGCAATGGAACTTCAGGACGATGAGTTTGATATGGTGCGGTTGGGAATCGTAACCTATGGATTGTATCCATCTGAAGAAGTGAACAAGAGTATCGTGATTAAGCCGGCGATGAAATTGGTCGCACATGTCGCACATGTGAAAACCCTCCCGGCCGGTGTGGGTGTTGGATATGGCTGGACATATACGACAGACAAAACAACCAGAGTGGCTACGATTACAGTTGGATACGCAGATGGATATCCACGTGCCCTTTCAAATTGTGGCCGCGTGTTGATACATGGACAGTATGCACCGATTATCGGTCGTGTCTGCATGGACCAGATTATGGTAGATGTCTCAGATATTCCGGGCGTGAAGTTAGATGATGAAGTGGTGCTGATTGGAGAAGATATGGGCAACACAATTACGGTTGAGGAAGTCGCAGAACCCGCAAATAGCTTCAATTATGAATTGGTCTGCAACATCTCCCGCAGAGTACCACGTGTTTATGTACAGCAGGGGAAACCGACTGTCACTGTCAATTACCTGCTTAAATAAGTCGGAAAAAGATTTGCATATACATAAGAATTGTTGGAAATACTTCTAATAGTTTGAACAACAATAGGAGTGTGAATGCATTGATTATCAGACGTGGAGATATTTATTATGCAGATCTTCGGCCCGTTGTCGGCTCGGAGCAAGGGGGCGTGCGCCCGGTACTTATCGTTCAAAATGAGGCTGGCAACAAGTTCAGCTCGACAGTGATTGTAGCGGCGATTACGTCTCAATTACACAAGGCAAAATTACCTACGCATGTAGAACTTGATGCTAGGTATTGCGATATAGCCAAAGATTCTGTTATACTATTGGAACAGGTGCGTACCATTGACAAACAGCGACTCAAAGAAAAGGTGTGCCATTTGGATAACACGATTATCCGAAGAGTCAATGAGGCGTTACGTATCAGTTTAGAATTATAAGAAGGAGAAACACAGGATATGTCACAGAGTGGGCCCTCGGGCTTTCGTAAATTTTTTTCAAGAAAAGTAGATGAAGACAAAGTAGAAGAAGAGATTTTATCCATGGTGGAGGAAGGTCATGAACAGGGATTGATCGAAGAAGGTGAGATGGAACTCATTTCCAATATTTTCGAATTCTCAGACAAAGAAGCCAAGGATATCATGACAAGTCGTCAGAAAATCGTTGCGATGGATGCGACACTGACCGTGGAAGCTGCGCTGCAGATTGCATTGGAAAACAGATTTTCCCGCTATCCGGTTTATGAAGAGGATATGGATAACATCTTAGGATTGATACATATCAAGGACTTGATTGCGGCATATATGAAGGACCCAAAATCTGCACTCAAAGATATCGTAGATGATGCGATTGTAACACATCAAACCAAAGATATCTCGGAATTGCTTCAGGATATGCAACGGGAGAAGATTCATATGGCGGTTGTCGTGGACGAATACGGTCAGACAGACGGTATCGTCACGATGGAGGATATCATCGAAGAAATCGTCGGAAACATCTTGGATGAACACGATGAAGTAGAACATGAAGAAATCTGTGAACAAGCACAGGGGGAATATCTCGTAGAAGGCAGTGCCAGCCTGGAAGAGCTTGAAGATTTGCTGGATATTGAGTTTCCGGATGAGGATTTTGAGACCATCAACGGCTTTTTGCTGTATGAGCTTGGAAGACTTCCGGAAGAAGGAGAAGCATTTAAAATCGAATATCAGGGATACCAGTTTATCCCGGTAAAAATAGAAGAAAACAGGATTTCGAGTGTAAAAGTAGTGAAATCCGAAGAAGAAAAAGAGGAGAACTAATTATGTCAGGACATTCAAAATTTGCCAACATTAAGCACAAGAAAGAAAAAAATGATGCTGCAAAGGGTAAGATTTTTACAATCATCGGTAGAGAAATTGCTGTAGCCGTAAAGGAAGGTGGACCGGACCCGGCCAACAACAGCAAGCTTCGTGACGTAATCGCAAAGGCAAAGTCAAACAATATGCCAAACGATACCATCGAGCGTGGTATCAAGAAGGCAGCCGGTGATGCAAACTCTGTAAATTACGTAAGCATTACATACGAAGGATATGGACCAAACGGTACCGCAATCATCGTAAATGCGTTGACAGATAACAAGAACCGTACTGCTTCAAACGTACGTAATGCATTTACAAAGGGTGGCGGAAATGTCGGTACCACAGGCTGTGTATCTTATATGTTCGATGAAAAGGGACAGATTATTATCGACAAAGAAGAGTGCAGTATGGAAGCAGATGATTTGATGATGATTGCCCTTGACGCAGGCGCAGAGGATTTTGCAGAGGAAGAAGACAGCTTCGAAATCATCACAGCACCGGAGGACTTCACAGCTGTACGTGAAGCACTCGAGAAGGAAGGCATTGCAATGGCTTCCGCAGAAGTAACCATGATTCCGCAAAACTACGTAGAACTTACCGATGAGGATGATATCAAGAAGATGAACCGCATCCTCGACTTGCTCGACGAGGACGACGACGTCCAGGATGTGTATCATAACTGGGACGAGTAAAAAAACACAGCTTGCTAGTGTTTTTTTGCGAGGACCGCTTGACGACGAAGTTGGCAAGAGGGACGAATAAAAAATCACAGTACAAAAACACCAGAAATCTGGTGTTTTTTGTATATATATATTAAAAAATAAGGGGTTCAAATGAAGATAATATTAGCATCTGCATCCCCACGTCGTCAGGAAATTATGACACTTGGTGGATGGGACTATGAAGTAAAAATATCCGGTGCAGAAGAAGAAATTCCGAAGGAGGAACTTGACTGTTTGACGCCATCGGAGCAAGTCGAAAAGCTTGCCGCGTGTAAAGCGAGAGATATCTATCAGCAATACGAGGAAGAAGAGGATGTTTTGGTAGTGGGCGCAGATACCGTGGTTTCTATCGATGGCTGCGTGTTGGGAAAACCATCATCCGGAGAAGATGCGGTTTCTATGTTGAAAAAACTGTCCGGAAAGACGCATCAGGTCTATACAGGAGTTTGTCTGATGGCAAAACGAAAAGAGAAGATTTTCAGCTGTCTGACAGAGGTTTGTTTTTATGAGATGACAGATGAGGAAATCGATGCATACGTGGAGAGTGGCGAATGTTACGACAAAGCAGGTGCCTACGCGATTCAGGGTGGCGCAGCAAAGTTTATCCGGGAAATAAAAGGGGATTATTTCAATGTTGTGGGCCTTCCACTTTCGCGGCTTTATCATGAATTGATAGAATGATATCAAATGCTTGTTTTGATGTCTTTGTTATGATATACTGACAAGCGGAAATGACAAAATTTAGAAAAAAGAAGGTAAAAATATGCCACTTTTAATTGTGTTTTTAATCTGGTATGGATTATTCGGAAGTAACAATCCAAGGATTTATAATCGCATTGCGGACAAGCTTCCCAAGATTATCTTTGGATTTATATTATTGAGTATTTTTTCCAGTTTGATACCAAGTATCATAGGGTTGTCGATTGGATTGCTGGTTATGGCATCTCCATTTTTGTTTCTTGTATGGCTCGCTCGTTTGAGCACAAGAGGAAGAAAAAGACAGCAAAAAAGCGATTATGAGTATTATCGTACGCATTATCAGGAAGATACGAGCAGAAAAAAGGGTACCACGGTTACAGGACTTACCCGTTCCGTTGGAAAGCGTCGCAAGATTGTGAACAAGTTCAACAAAAAGCATGGGCTTAATCTTACAGATGCCGAGGTTACACGTATCGTAGACGCTTCCTATATGTCAAATTGTTGGGAACGTGAGATTTATGATATGGACCAGGAAATGGATAGTCTGTTTGAGTGGTACAAGGGTGATACGGCATGGCTTAGAGCCTATCTGCATGCCTTTCCGGTTCAAAATGTAACATCTGATTTTGAGGCTCAGCGGACTGTCTGCCTGTCAACCTTCAATCAGGTTTTTCGGGAGATTGATCCGGGTAGATTTGTGACTATAGATGATTGTGTAAATGCAATTAACAATCGGTTTTTTACAAACTTCGATGAGACAACCTTTATGGTAGCTTATCGTTTTTTGGAGCGTCATGGATACCACTATGATTTGCCACATATGGATATATTGAAGTCTACCATGGACATTGATTCTTTGAAGGACAAATATGACCGTGAGTATGCTGCAACTGATACAAGAGGGCGTTACGAGACACGTCGGATGTAAAATAGAGGGATTCGCAGGAAACTGTTGAATCCCTTTTTGAATAAATCTGAGAGATTTGATTTAGGAGGACTATCATGGATATAAAGGATATAAAGGAAATTGCAGACCGTATTCAAACAGAGATTGCAACGGTTATGATAGGCTGTGAGGATGTTGCAAAGAAGCTTCTGGTTGCATTGTTGGCAGGAGGACATGTTCTGCTTGAAGATAAGCCCGGAACCGGAAAGACCACCCTTGCAAAGACGATGGCAGCAGCTATGAATGTGACACAGAAAAGAGTGCAATTTACACCGGATTTGATGCCAAGTGATATCACAGGCATGAATATCTACAACCGGAAAGATGGCGAATTCCATCTGATGAAGGGACCTGTGTTTACGAATATTTTGCTTGCGGATGAGATTAACCGTGCGACGCCGAGAACACAGTCGAGCTTGCTTGAGGCGATGGAGGAAAAACAGGTAACCATCGATGGAGAAACCTATCCTCTGGACACTCCGTTTTTGGTGATTGCGACAGAAAATCCGCTCGAGACAGCAGGAACCTATCCACTTCCGGAAGCGCAGTTGGACCGTTTTATGATGAAGCTTTCGATGCAGGAATTAGATGAAAAAACAGAGCTTGCGGTAATTGAACGATTCATGGGAGAACATCCTTTGCAGATGGTCAAAACTTGCTGTGATGCAAAGCAAATTATGGATATGCAGGCTTGTGTGAAGCAGGTGAAATTGCATACATGTATTCGCGAATATATCGTGCAGATTGTGCTTGCAACCAGACAAAACAAGGTGGCCACGCAGGGAGTCAGCACCAGAGCGTCTCTTGCGCTTGTCAGAGCAGCACAAGGACTTGCAACCTTAAATGGTAGAGATTATGTGATTCCGGATGATGTACAGCAAATGGCGGTTGCCGTTTTGTCGCATCGTTTGGGCTTATATGGTAGTAATGCGTTAAAACGCGGAGAACAGTTGGTTCGAGAAATTGTAGCATCTATATCGGTACCGGTGGAGGATTGGAATTCGTGAATTTAATTGTAGCGATTACAATTGCAATTTTTGTGTATACACTACAAAAACACATTTATCGAAAGAGTTGGAACCGAAATCTGGATGTGAAATTGTCGTTTACGGATACATGCGTGTCTGTGGGTGACAGTGGGATGCTCGTGGAGCAAATTCACAATGCCAAGGCTCTGCCAATGCCTGTTTTACATGTCAAATTCTCTGTATCGAGAACCTTTTTGTTCGACGATAGTGACAATTCATCGGTGACAGACAGTTATTACAGAAATGATGTCTTTTCAATTGCCGGAAATCGCAGAATCACCAGACGTTTGAAGTTTACTGCGACAAAGCGAGGATTGTTTCAGATTACCGGCATTCAGCTCGGTGCAAAGGATTTCTTTTTGTCGGAAACATTTGCTTCGAGAATCAAAAGTGATGCATGGATGTATGTCCTGCCAAAGCGATATGAAAGTCCGGATTTTCAGGCGTGGCTGCAACAGCTAATCGGTGAAAATGAGATTCATCGTGGACTCAATGAGGATCCGTTTACCTTTCGTGGAATCCGTGATTATAGTACGCAGGATACGATGCGCAAGGTGAACTGGAAAGCAACAGCAAGGACCGGTGATTTGAAGGTCAATATCTATGGCTATTCATCCTCACAAAGAGTATGTATTTTACTCAACCTGGAGCCAAATTCTATGATCAGGATTGCAGAAATGCAGGAGATTACCATTGGAATGACAAGTACGGTAGCAGCACAGCTGTTGGAAAACAAAATCCCAACACAGATTTGTTCAAGTGGTATCGATATTTTGAGTGGTGAGTGCGGCAAGGTATCATTTGGCGCGTCGATGGATCATTGTATAACCATAGATAAGTATCTGGCGAGAATCCGTGAGCATGCCGGTTTGGAAACATTTAGTCGGATGTTGGATGAGCAGATACAAAACCTCCAAAGAGATATTACGTATCTTGTGATTTCACCTTACTACAAGGAAGATTTGCTTTTGAAGTTGGACGAAATGGTCAGACTGGGTGTGGATGTCAAGATGCTGGTTCCGTATTATGATGTACAGGAACTGGCAAACTGGAGACCGTATATGCATGGCTGGGAGGTGAAGCTGGTTGAAATCTAGAATTCGTATGATAAATCAATGCCTGCACGCCTTATATGATATGGCAGTTGCAGTTCTTCTGGTTATGTTTTTGCAGATATGTTTTGCAGCAGGCAAAGCGAGTGGATTGTATACGGGATTGACTTTGTTGTATTTTCTGATTTCTTTTGTAGTGCAGGCATTTGCGAAACGGGGCTGGCAGTATTTTATTGTACATA
The DNA here is from genome assembly GCA_051879955.1 of Wujia sp. Taxonomy (GTDB): domain Bacteria; phylum Bacillota; class Clostridia; order Lachnospirales; family Lachnospiraceae; genus Coprococcus_C. The sequence goes on along the minus strand of JBJENA010000089.1, from coordinate 2,712 downwards.
TGCTGATGCTTTTTAGTGTGAGCTGGTTGCCCGGAAGCATCGAGACGAGGGTCTGCTTTGGCGTGGTACCAATGTATCTGTTGCTCAAAGGTTTGATTCGAAAAAAAGAAGAGGATTCCAAGATCGTAGGGGACCTTCCGTGGCCGTCATTCTTGTTTTGTCTGGTTGTATATCTGGTTGGAAATAGTCAGGGACAAAAAGTGCTTGTTACATCATCGTATCTTGTGGCGATGTTATTGTTGTTCTTTTATTTTGCGATGGTATATGTAGACGGTGTAGGAAATTACCTGAGTACAGCTACACAGACAACCGGTGTACCGATCAAGAAGATTCTTTCCACCAATACAACAATTGTCTTTTTGGTTATGATTTGTCTCTTTGTAGGCTTATTGCTTGGAGATTTGTTCAATGTGAAGCAGGTTTTCGTGTGGATCGGTACAGTGTTTATGGCCATTTTTCGCATTATTGCGCGGGCCTATGGATTTATATGGACAATCATTGCTCTGTGGTTTCGAAGGGATGACGATGACCGGTCACAAAATCCGGTGTCAGAAGGAGATGGAGCACCGCCGGTATACGAAAGCCCGGCAGAAAGCTTTGAAATCCTTTTGTACCTGTTGCTGATTGCTATCGTTATCTTTGCGTGCTATAAGCTGCTTGCATTGTTTGTCAGATACATGATGAGTAGAAGAAAACTTGCAGGAGACACCATGGATACCATAGAAGTCATGAAACCGGTAACTCAAAATCGCCAAAAGAAGCAAGGCAAAAAAATGTTTCTGTCATCGGAAGAAAAAGCAAGAAGATATTATCGACAGTGTATCTTGCGTTATCGTCACGACCTAATCCTAAGCTGTGATATGACAAGTAGGCGAATTGCAAAACAGTTCGAAGAAAAGGAACTGCGCGATGTGACAGAATTGACCCGGACCTACGAAGAAATTCGCTATGCAGGAAAACAAGTCGACCGGGAAGTGCTTAAAAATATGAATCGGTTGTCAAAAAATCCATAGTGTGATAAAATAGTGCAAAGTGTCGATTGCGTGAATGCACGCGAATACAATAACAAGGCATCAGAGAAAACTGTCTCATGCCAGGGGGAGGACCGAATATGAAAAAAGTAGCATACATTGCATCGGAATGTGTTCCATTTGTCAAGACGGGAGGTCTTGCGGACGTTGTTGGAACCTTGCCAAGAATCTTTGATAAGAAAGAGTATGATGTTCGTATCATCATTCCAAACTATATGTGTCTTCCGGCGAAGTTCAAGGAGAAAATGCGTTATATCACACATTTCCATATGGACATCGGCTGGAAACAGAAATATGTTGGCGTTATGTATTTGGAGTATGAAGGTGTTCCTGTATACTTTATCGATAATGAGTATTACTTCAATGGTTTCAATATCTACAGCGATGATATGAAGTGGGATATCGAGAAGTTCTGTTTCTTTAGTAAGGCAGCACTCTCGATTCTTCCAAGTATTGGATTCCGTCCGGATATTGTACACTGTCATGACTGGCAGGCAGGATTGGTTCCGGTATATTTGAAGACATTGTTTGCAAACAATCCATTCTACAGTGGGATGAAGTCGATTATGACCATTCATAACCTGCAGTTCCAGGGTAAATGGGATGTCAAGACTATGAAGGAGTTCACAGGTCTTCCGGATTATTTGTTCACACCGGACAAGCTGGAGATTCATAAAGATGCCAGCATGCTCAAAGGTGGACTTACCTATGCAGATAAGATTACAACCGTTTCCAATACCTATGCACAAGAGATTCAGACTCCATACTATGGTGAGGGCATGGAAGGACTGCTCAGAGCCAGAAGTCAGAGCTTGTGGGGGATTGTAAATGGTATTGATTACAAGGATTATGATCCGGCTATCGATAAGAAGATTTACAAAAACTACACAATCAAGAACTTCCGAAAGAATAAGGTACAGAACAAGCTTGCACTTCAGAAAGAGCTTGGACTTCCACAGGATCCAAATGCATACATGATTGGTATTATCTCCAGATTGACAGACCAGAAGGGTCTTGATTTGGTAGACCGTGTCATGAACCAGATTTGTACAGACGGTACACAGTTTGTGGTACTTGGTACCGGTGAGAGAAGATACGAGGATATGTTCAAGTATTATCAGGGTATCCACCCGGCAAAGGTATCTGCAAATATTTATTATTCCGATGAGTTGTCTCACAAGATGTATGCGGCATGCGATTCCATGTTAGTGCCTTCACGTTTTGAACCATGTGGTCTGACACAGCTTATGGCACTTCGCTATGGTACGTTACCAATCGTTCGTGAGACAGGCGGATTGAAGGATACGGTTATTCCTTATAATGAATTCGACGTAACCGGAACAGGATTCTCATTTGCAAACTACAATGCACATGAGCTTCTCAATACCATCAATTATTCAAAACGTGTATTCTTTGATTACAGGGAAAATTGGGAGAAGATGCAGGAGTCTGCAATGCAACAGAACTACAGCTGGTCCCATTCCGCAGACATCTATCAGAGATTATATGAGCAGGTATAGGATTGAGGGATAGACGTGGCGCAGGAAAAGAAAACAATTCGATTTAAGATTCCAAGAATCAGCTACAATGCACCTGTGGTTTTAACATTTGCAATTATTGCAGTGATTGCATTGATTCTAAACCAGATGACAGGGGGTAGAACGAATCAACTGTATTTTTC
>JBJENA010000088.1:0-26683 GCA_051879955.1 Wujia sp. | reverse complement strand
AGTCTCAAACCCCTTGCGGTTTCCAACGTTTGCCTACTGAATTGTTTCATTTTCTTTTCCTCCTTTATCATCCCCGGGTGCTTTTTTTTCGGAATGAAAAGGATGTACCTATCATTTGTTGGTCACAAACAAATTATACATTAGTATATCTGCAAAATCAATGAAACTTGATTTCAAAATTCTATTTATTTTGAATATGATATATGATATATGCTATTTAACAAAAGAGACGGATTGCATGATTTACCCTATTTTGCTAGAATGCAGGAGAGGTGGTAAATACGAAAAGAAATAAGTGGAACGATTTCATGATTTACATCTTCATAATAGTTTCCATGATATCTGTAGCGGGTATAGGATTGGAGGGATCACGTCTTTTTGATTTGTACCGGACAGATACAAGTGTCATGCACTGTTTTGTGGAATCAGAGCCGCTTCCGGAGGATAACATAACCAATATTAAGGTTGTAGAGCCGGGAAAAGCTCTTCTTGGCATGGAAAAAATGCAGGTAACCCGTTTGCTGGTTTCCCAGCGAGTGGCATTCCATTTTCTATTGGCTCTGGCAGTTTTGTCAGAGCTATTTCTGTTTGCAGCTTGGGAACATTTTGTACTTTGTAGCAGCCGGTATCTGTCAAAAATTGGATACCAGATTGTGTATATACAGGCGCAGGATGGTCGAAAAAGAATCGCATAGTTGAACTATTGAGTAGATGCATTGCGGTTTTTTATGGAGGTGGAGGTAAATGATAGTTGTTTCCATTATTTTGTTGGTACTTGGGTTTATTATGCTGGTAAAGGGAGCAGATTGGTTTGTGGACGGAGCAGCCAGTCTGGCTGTCCGGTTCGGTATTCCACAGCTTGTGATAGGTCTTACGATAGTAGCAATGGGAACCAGCCTTCCGGAGGCTGCAGTAAGTATTACAGCAGCACTTAAGGAAAATGCAGGGATTACCATTGGAAATGTCTTGGGAAGTAACATTTTGAATATATGGATTATATTAGGAATTACTGCTGTGATGGTGGCGGTTTCCATACAGAAATCAACACTATTTTATGAAATTCCTTTTATGTTGGTGATAACAGGTGTGTTTTTGGCAATGGGAATCACCGGACGGGAGGTTACCCGCTTAGAAGGCCTATTGCTTTGGCTGCTTTTTGTTGTGTATCTGATCTATCTTTTCTTTCTGTCAAAATATTCTAAGGGAGAAGATACGGAGCAGCAAAAGAGACTGCCGGTATGGAAGTGCCTGCTGTATATTGTGGGAGGAGGTGCGCTGATCGTTTTAGGCAGTGATTTTGCGGTAGATGGTGCTTCGCAGCTGGCAAGAATGTTTGGTGTCAGTGAGCGTTTTATTGGTCTTACGATTGTAGCACTTGGAACCAGTCTGCCGGAGCTGGTGACTTCTGTAACAGCAGCCCGAAAGGGAAATGCAGATATTGCCATTGGTAATATTGTGGGAAGTAATATTTTTAATATTTTGTTTGTGGCGGGGACATCGGCACTGATTTGCGATGTACCATATGCGGATTCCTTCCGCGTCGATGGTGTGGTGGCAATTCTTGCCGGAATCCTGTTGTGGCTGGGAAGTGTACGGCATAAGGAGCTCCGTCGTGGAGCCGGAGTGATAATGTTGCTTGCCTACGGGATTTACTTTGTGTATCTGTGCCAACCGTAGCAATTCAAACTTAGATTATGTAGTTATCCGCGCGCAGGGTGTTAAAAATTTGACACAATCGGATTTGATATGGTATAGTGTGCACAACATATGAGAGCAAAGGCGTTCCTTATTGGAGCGCCTTTTTATTTTAAATGAAAATAGTGAATGGGAGTAAATAATGCAAAAGAAGAAACTTAAAATACCGGGCATAGGAGCAAGGATAGTCAAATCAGCATTAGCGGTTGCATTATGTATGATAGTGAATGTGGTTCGTGGTGATGAAGGGATCGTATTTTATTCACAATTAGCGGCACTTTGGTGTATCCAGATGTATAGGAATAACACCGTAAAAAATGCCTTGCAGAGGACAACCGGAACCATAGTTGGAGCAGTATATGGACTGATATATATACTTATTTTCCCCTATATGAATTCAAATATATATTCGTATGTCTGGCTTGAAGCGGTTGTTGTCTTTATAAGTATTATCGTGGTAATTTATACTACGGTACTTATTAATAAAAGGCAGGCTTCGTATTTTTCGTGTGTAGTATTCTTAAGTATTATCATAAATCATATCGGGGACTCTAATCCATACAGCTTTGTGTGGAACAGATTCTTAGATACAATGATAGGCATTTGCATAGGTGTTTTGATAAATAATATCCGGATATGTTTCAATCAGGATAGAGAGACACTATTTGTATCAGGAGTAGATGATATACTGGTGGATGAGAATAACCGGATAAGTGCATTTTCAAAGGTTGAGCTAAACAGGATGATAGATGATGGCATGCGATTTACTATTTCTACAAAAAGAACGCCTGCCTCATTGCTTGAACCACTGTCAGATATAAGCTTTCGATATCCTGTTATCGTTATGGATGGCGCAGCATTGTATGATGTAAGTAAGAATGAGTATGTGAAGGAATATGTTATATCTCCGGAAACTGCAAAGGAGCTAAATAATCTGATTCATGATAGCGGATTATCTCCGTACATAAATGTAATCATAGATGACACCTTGCTTATATATTATCAGGATATAGAAGATAAGGTTAATTGTAGTCTTCTTGAAAAGCTGAAAGCTTCTCCATATAGAAATTATATAAAAAGAGAATTTCCGGGTGATGAAAATGTAGTGTATTTTATGGTGCTGAATCAAACAGATATCATTGATAGCTTTTACGATAAACTAATAAATGAAGGCTATGACAGGAGATTTAAGATACTGAAATACGCATCAGATGAATACAGAGGCTATTCATATATCAAGATATACAACAAAAATGCTTCCAAGGAAAATATGCTTTTATATCTAAAAGAAAAATATCAGATACAGAATGTGATTACTTTCGGTACGGTTCCCAATAAGTATGATATATTCGTAAATGATGGGAGCTTTAACGAGATGGTAAGGCTGGTAAGACAAAAATATGAGCCAATTTTTGGAAAAAGCAAATGCAAAAAAGTAGGATAGTTAAATCGGGTACTCATATATTATAAGAAAGAGCATTTTTGGAGCAACCATGACCATTCACATTGTAGTACCCGGTGATACCGTCAGTTCGATTGCATCTGTGTATCAGATTCCGATGGATACGATTATCTACAATAACCAACTCGTTTATCCATATACCCTGGTTGTAGGGCAGGCGCTTTTGCTGTCAACCCCGTCCGAACAGCAACCTTCCCGCTTTGTCGTTACAAACGGATATGCTTATCCGTTTATCAGTAACTGGGTTTTGACGCAAACCCTGCCATATCTGTCCAGACTATCTGTGTTTTCGTACGGTTTTTCTGCCGAGGGAGATATAATCCCGCCTGTTTTGGACGACAGCTTCATGATTCAGGCTGCCTACGAATATAATGTGGCACCTTTCTTAACCTTGACACCAATTGATGAGGGTGGACGATTCAATAACAATCTGATTTCTTCCGTTCTTAACAATCCAACCGCTAAAAATACGTTAATAGACAATCTTGTAATAACCGTAACCGAGAAAGGATTTCAGGGTGTAGATATTGATTTTGAATACATTCTCGCGCAGGACCGGCTTGCATTTGTCGATTTTGTATGGGAGGTACGCGCAGCGATAAATCAGCTCGGATATCCGGTTACGGTGGCATTGGCGCCGAAAACCAGTGACGATCAGCCCGGACTGTTATATGAGGGAAAGGATTATGCCCTGTTGGGTGAGGCTGCCGACGAAGTGTTGTTAATGACGTATGAATGGGGATATACTTACAGCCAGCCAATGGCAGTTGCACCGATTAATAATGTTCGCAGGGTGGTAGAATATGCCCTAACGCGTATTCCAAATGAAAAAATAAATCTGGGGATTCCGAACTATGGATATGACTGGCCTTTGCCATATGAAAAGGGTGTGACCCGGGCTACGACCATCGGGAATGTCGAGGCCATTACGATAGCAGCCAACCATGGAGCCGAGATACAATTTGACGAGACAGCTATGTCTCCGTTTTTTAATTATACCGGTAATGGAATTGCGCATGAGGTATGGTTTGAGGATGTCCGGAGTATGCAGGCAAAATTCAATCTGGTCGAGGAATACAATTTGCATGGCATGGGATATTGGCAGATTATGCGGTTGTTTCGTGCAAACTGGTTGTTGTTGGCTGACCGATTTTACCGATTATAGAGATGAAAGGAAATTAGTTGTTGCCAAAAGTTGTAATATTATGTAATAATTAGGACATCTTGTGTCGCAACAGAAACAAAAATGTAAGAAGAGTAGGAAAGAAAGATGTGGGAAACAATCAATGAATTCTTGACAAAGGTGGATGATTTTGTCTGGGGACCTCCATTGATGGTATTAATCATTGTAGGTGGAATCCTTTTGACCATTCGTTTGGGCGTATTGCAGATTCGGAAGCTTCCACTGGCTTTGAAGTGGATGGTAAAAAATGAGGAGGACGGCGAAGGCGAAGTCACATCCTTTGGTGCACTTTGTACGGCACTTTCGGCAACCATCGGAACCGGCAATATCGTCGGTGTTGCAACAGCGATTGGTGCAGGTGGACCGGGTGCATTATTTTGGATGGTTTTGACTGCGTTCTTTGGAATGGCAACAAAGTATGCAGAAGGTTTGCTTGCTGTAAAATACCGTGTGGTGGACGAAGACAATCATGCATTGGGTGGACCGTTTTACTATATTGAAAGAGGTATGGGAGCCGGTTGGAAATGGCTCGCAAAGCTCTTTGCATTCTTCGGTATCTGCGTAGGCTTGTTTGGAATCGGAACCTTCTCGCAGGTCAATGGTATCTCATCAGCGGTAAAGGGCTTCTTTGATCCTGACAATACATGGACAGTGAAGATTCCCGGTATTGGTACCTATTCGTGGACTGTCGTGATTGCATCTTTGATTTTGAGTGTTTGCGTGGCACTTGTTTTAATTGGCGGAATCAAGCGTATTTCAAGTGTGTCACAGGTTGTGGTTCCCTTTATGGCCATTTTGTATGTGTTGCTTTGCCTGGCACTTTTGGTTTGTAATTTCAAAGAGATTCCAAATGCATTTCATCTTATTATAAAGGGTGCCTTTAACCCGAAAGCGGTGACGGGTGGTCTGGTAGGTTCTATGATAATTGCGATACAAAAGGGTGTTGCAAGAGGTATTTTTTCCAATGAGTCAGGCCTTGGATCTGCTCCGATTGCGGCAGCGGCTGCAAAGACAAAGGAGCCGGTTCGTCAGGGTCTGGTATCTATGACAGGTACGTTTATTGATACCATCATCATCTGTACCATGACAGGTCTTTCAATTGTATTGACCGGTGCATGGCAGCAAGAGGGATTAGAGGGTGTGCAGGTAACGACGTATGCCTTCCAAAAGGGTCTGCCGATTTCAGAACAGGTGGTTGCATTTATGCTGATGATGTGTCTGGTATTCTTTGCGTTCACCACCATTCTTGGTTGGGATTACTATTCGGAGCGTTGCCTGGAATACCTGTCAGGTAAGAACAAGAAAGCGATTTTGATATACAGATGGTTATATATTCTGGCAGTATTTATCGGACCGTATATGACGGTGAAGGCGGTGTGGACCATCGCAGATATTTTCAATGGATTGATGGCTATACCAAACATGATTGCAATCTTTGCATTGAGTGGTGTGGTTGTGAAGGAGACAAAGGATTTCTTCAAGAGACAGTCTGAAAAAGAAAAATTCAAATAAATCGAAGCAGGAAGAGTGTGTTCTTCCTGCTTTTTTTGTTGACAGTTATGCAATAGAAAGCGATAATGTAGATATCTGTGATTTGACATAATATGAGGTACTGATAGAGGAAAATACAGGAGAAAGTACATATGAAAAATAAAAAAACATATTGGATCATTTTTTATACCGTGCTGGCTTTGGCAATCGACCTGACAGGCAGAGTGTTCGCAACACATTTTACACTTCCGATTTGGTGTGATTCCATCGGTACATTTCTGATTGCGTATATCGGGGGACCGGTGTGTGGCGGTATTGTGGGATTCACAAACAATATCATCTATGGAATTTTTGTGGAACGGCAATCGGTTTACTGTATAGTCGGAGCATTGATTGGTGTTCTCGCCGGATATTTTGCAAAAAAGAAGGTGTTTGAGACACAGTTTGCAACGATGACATTTGGTATGTGTCTGGCTTTGGTTTCAACGGCGATTGCAGTGCCGATTAACACGCTGATTTATGACGGCTCGTGTGGCAATGTCTGGGGCAATCAGGTCATGCTGATGTGCATGGACAGTGGATTGCCACGTTATTTTTCCTATGTGATTGGTCAATTTTGTCTGGAATTTTTAGACAAACTTTTGTGCGTAGAGATGGTATATCTTTTGCTTCGTTGGAATCGTCGTCGAAAGGACAAAACAACAAAGAAATCAAAGGCCATCCGTGTATGGTTGGTGTGCGCGGTGCTTGCAGGTATTGCATCACAGCCACGAACGGCAGTTGCAAAGGATGATTCATCGACGGACTATGATGCGTATATCCAGACGATTTATTCCAATGAGGAAGGCCTTTTGTCCGGTGAGGCCAACGACATTGCCCAGACAAAGGACGGAAAGCTTTGGATTGGTACTTATGCCGGATTGTACAAATACGATGGAAGCAGATTCAGGCTCTTTCAAGATATCAATTCCGTAAAAAACGTGAATTGCCTGTATGTGGACGAGGAAGGAAGATTATGGGTCGGTACCAACGATGACGGTGTCACGATTCTGATAAATGAGAAAGTAATGAATGTCATCGATGAGACGAGCGGATTAACATCAAATTCTGTAAAAAGCATCGTCTGCGATACAGATGGAAACTACTATATCGGTACAACCGAGGGCTTGTCGATCGTATCCCTTAGTGGTGGTGTCAGGGTGACGAAGTCCCTGGAGCAGATCAAAAATGTGATTTATATGGCTGCGGATGAAGATGGAAATGTGGTGGTCAATACCGATAGGGGACAGATGTATTGGCTCAACAACGGGGAGATTGTGGATGCTCCGATTTCTGTCAAGCAGGAACAGCAGTTTAATACGGTATTCTTTTCCAGTGACAAGCGCATGTTCCTTGGGACAAGCGACAATGACGTGCTGGTATATGACATGAGTGGAAATCGTCCAAAACATGAGAAAACGATACACCTAAACGGAATCGAGTATATCAATTCCTTCTACGAGACAGAAAACCATGAGATTTTTGTCTGCTCTGATACCGGAATAGCAGTTTTGCGGGAGGACCTTTCCTATAAGAAACTCAATACCAATAACTTTACAAGTTCCATTGATAATATGTTGGTTGATTATCAGGGAAATCTTTGGTTTAGTTCCTCGAGATTGGGCTTGCTGGAAATGTGCAAATCACCATTTCAGGAGCTTTTTCCGGAAATCGGAGAAAACGAGGTTGTCAATACAACACAAAAATGGAACGATTGGCTGCTTTGTGGAACAGATGACGGCATGGTCATCATCAATGAGAACAATACTCGTAAGGTAGAAAATGATATCACGAAGCAACTGCAAGGTGTACGTGTTCGCTGTCTGAAAACAGATCGGGAGAATGCGCTTTGGATTGCAACCTCAGGAATGGGCATTTACAAAGTATACGAAAAGCAAGATAACACCTTCGAAATAGAACAGATTACGGAGGACGATGGTCTGCCGGGAATGCGTTTTCGGAACATCATGGAGTCTGAGGATGGAAGCATCGTGGTTGCAGGAGATTACGGTGTTGCAGTGATAGAGAGCGGTAAGGTCCGGGATGTGTATACCGCAGGCAATGGATTGCTCAATGAAAAATCACTCTGTCTTCTGGAATACAAAGGAGCATATTATGTTGGTTCTGATGGCGGTGGCATCAGTCAAATCAAGAAGGATGGAAGCGTAAAAAATATCACCAGAAAGGACGGATTGTCATCCGGTGTGATTCTCCGTATGGTATATGATCCGGCTTCGGATGGTGTATTCATTGTAACCAGTAATGGCCTGTGTTATATGCAGGCGGATGGAACGGTTCAGTGTCTTGATAATTTTCTGTACAGCAACAATTTTGATATGGTGTGTAGCGATGACGGAACCTGTTGGATTTTGAGCAGTGCCGGAATTTATATCGCAGACTCGGAAAATCTGATTGCAAATCAGGAACGCGATTATCCGTTGATTAACTCCAAACGAGGATTCCGTGCCTCTCTGGTTGCGAATTCCTGGATGTGTGAAGAAGACAATAATCTATATCTTTGCTGTGACAGTGGTGTTGTAAAAGTGAATATGAAGCAGTATGACATGTCAGCAAAGTCTTATCGTATGGTACTCGATTATGCCATTGTGGATGGTGTAAAATGTGCCATTAACCGTGTAGATACATTGACGCTTTCCGCAGAAAATGAGCAGCTTGTATTTGAACCGGAAGTGTTGAATTACTCGATGAATGACCCATATATCAGTGTATATATGATTGGATATGATAAGAAGGAAAAGGTATGTCTTTTAAGTGAGCTGGACAATGTATCCTATGCCAAGCTCAAGCCGGGTAAATACACCTTCCGAATTTCCGTGCTCGATGGTATGGATGGAAATGTAGTGGAGTCAGCAAGCTACAGTATCAAAAAGGAAAATGAGATGTATCAAAACTGGTGGTTTAAGTTGTATGTTTTGATGATTGCAGCATTGGTTTTGGTATGGATTACATGGTTTATCACACGTACACAGACGCAGAAGACATTGATCAAGCAGAAGCTCGAGCTTGAATATGCAAAGAAGCAGATTAAGATGGGTAATGAAACGATCCTTTCCATTGCCCGGACGGTAGATGCGAAGGATTCCAATACCAGTGAACATTCCTTCCGTGTATCGCAATATTCTCTTGCAATTGCCAAACGGCTGGGTTATTCGGAAGAAAAATGTGAGAACCTCCGACAGATGGCACTTTTGCACGACATTGGTAAAATCGGCATCCCGGATGCCATTTTGAACAAGCCGGGAAAGCTTACGGATGAAGAATATGAAATCATGAAAACGCATGTAATCAGGGGTGGCGAGATTCTCAAAGACTTTACCATGATTGACAATGTGAGTGTCGGAGCTTTGTATCATCATGAGAAATATGACGGAAGCGGATATTGTCATGGTTTAAAAGGCGAAGAGATTCCTCTGGATGCAAGAATTATCGGAATTGCGGATGCGTTTGATGCCATGACGGCAAACAGAGTCTATCGAAAACAACTGGATCTGGATTTTGTCATCGCAGAACTCAAGCGCTGCAGTGGAACACAGTTTGATCCAAAGCTGGTGGATATTTTGCTTGCCTTGATCGACGAGGGTGAAATCGACGTAAAGCGTCTGTATGCAGAGTCAAAGGAGGACAGATAGTATGAAAAGAGTATATGCGTTATGTATGGCAACATCGCTTGCTTTGATTCTGTTGTCTTTTGGGTTTCATGAAAAGACAAAAAAACCGGAAAAGCATCTGAAGGTAGGATTCATCCTGGTAGGAGATGAGATGACTCCTTATACTGATAACTTTATTCAAGCCAGAGACCATGTGATAGAGGTTTATGGGGACCAGATTGAGTGTGTGACTTTGTACAATGTCACGGAGGATCAGGTAGAAGGACCGCTTCAGCAGCTGGTGGATGAAAAATGTGATTATATCATTGCACCAAGCTATGGATATGGTCCGCCTGTGAAAGAGATGGCAAAGCTGCATCCGGAGATTCAATTTTGTGTGCCGACCGGAGATAATGCGAATCAGGAACCGGTACTATCCAATTACCATAATTGTATGGGAACCATCTATGAGGGTCGCTATGTCTGTGGTGTGATTGCCGGTTTGAAGCTCAAAGAGATGATAGATGAGGGGATTATAAGTGCCGAGCAGGCCAAGATTGGTTATGTGGCAGCTTTTCCGTTTGCGGAGGTAATATCCGGTTATACATCCTTTTATCTCGGTGTACAGTCTGTCGTTGCGGAGGCAACCATGATGGTAAAGTATACGAATACCTGGTCCAGTTATTCTTTGGAAAAGCAGGTGGCACAGGAGTTGATAGACCAGGGCTGTGTCATCATCTCGCAACACTCGGATACCATCGGTCCGGCAACGGCCTGTGAGAGTGCCAATCAAAAGATTCCGGTTTATCATGTCGGATACAATCAAAGTATGACAGATGTCGCACCGACCCGGTCACTTGTGAGCTGTTCGGTAGACTATTCCTATTATTTTGAGCAGTCGATTGGGGCATTGTTGCGTGATAAGAAGATTGAGGATTGCATCGATGGCAAGGTATATGGGCAGGATGCTATGGCAGGCCTTGAAGAAGGCTGGGTGCGGATTCTGGATATCAACCAGGCGATTGTACCTGCGGATACAGAGGAAGTTGTAGAGAAGACGATACATAGACTTGTGACAGGAAAGAAAAAGGTTTTCGCCGGTCCGTTTACCGGTGTGAATCCATATGATGAAAATGACCGGATTGATTTAAGGACGACTGTGTTTGAAGAAAACAAGGCATCATCTTCACCGGCATTTTGTTATGTATTGGACGATGTCATTACTGTGATAGAGTAAAATCATCGTAGATGGAATGCTTATTTTATAGGAGTTAGGAGGACGTTATGAAGGAGTTAATGCAGTTTTTATTGGGAATCGTGTTGTCGATTATTGGAGTCATCATGTTTTTACAAAATGTGGTGGTCAGCAGCTTTACCCTCTTCTACCACTTTGGAAGAGTGAATGTTGGTGGTATTCTGATTATTTTGACAGTGGTTGCGTTTATTGTATTTCTTGTAAAGCCAAATATCTTGACAGGACTTACATTGACAGGACTTTGTATTGCATTTTTTGTATGTTTAATCATCTCTTTGAATATATCTGTGAGATATATGACAGGTCTTGAACTTGCATTGGTGCTTGGTACCTTGTGTGTGGGAATTGCGTTTATAATCAAAGGATTATTAGGTGTAAACAAGGTGGATAAAGAGAGAAAACAGGGATAAAAATCCGGAGGGTGATATATGAGACTCAGTGTAAAGAATGTACATAAATTTTACGGTGAAGGAGAAAGCCGTGTAGAGGTGTTAAGAGGGATTGACTGTGAGATTGCAGATGGCGAAATCTGTGTATTGCTTGGACCATCCGGTTCGGGAAAGTCTACATTGCTCAATATCATCGGAGGCATAGAGGAAGCGGACGAGGGCTGTGTAGATATCGGAGAAGACTGTACGGACAGTATGAATGAAAAGGAGTTGACATTGTACAGAAGAAACCATCTGGGATTTGTATTTCAGTTCTATAATCTGATTCCAAATCTGACAGTCAAAGAGAACATCGAGGTATGCGCTTATCTGTCAGAGCAGCCATTGGAAATTGAAGAATTGCTCAAAACATTGGGCCTATATGAACACAAGGATAAGCTCCCGTCACAGTTATCCGGAGGACAGCAGCAGCGTTGCGCAATCGGGCGTGCGCTTGTCAAGAATCCGTCTTTGCTTTTGTGTGATGAACCGACAGGTGCATTGGATTATTCCACATCAAAGGAAATCCTTAAGCTGATTGAGGAGATTAATCGGAAATATCACAATACCATTTTAATTGTTACACATAATGATGCCATTAAGGCGATGGCGAACCGTGTACTGCGCATGAGGGACGGAAAAATCGTAAAGAATTACGAAAATGAAAGTCTTGTGCGTGCCGAAGATCTGGAGTGGTAGGAAGAGGTGATGGTGTGAGAAATCCATTGAACAAAAGAGTATTTCGTGAGATAAAGGAAAACGCCGGAAAATACCTCGGAATCTTTTTGATACTGGTTTGTGTTATCATGGTTGGATCTGCATTTATGGTTACACTGAGCAGTGCAAACTATGCACTCAAACAACAGGTCGATGAAGATATGACGGAGGATGGAAACTTTGATTTATCCGATGCGATTCCGGAAGAACTTCGTGTATATTTTGATGAGCAGGATGTGCTCTTGGAAGATAATTTTTATGTGACAGAGAATGATTTTCAATCAGAGGCCAAGGTTCTGGTATATGAGGAGCGAAAAAAACTGAACCTTTATCAGATTTTTGAGGGAGCAGCTCCACAGACAGAGGATGAGGTGTTGCTTGACCGGTTGTTTGCAGACAATCATGATATCAAGGTAGGAGACTGGATTCGACTTTGTGGCAGGACACTTCGGGTAAGTGGATTGGCTGCCTTTGCAGATTATACATCCTTGTTCAAATCCAATCAGGATCTTGTGATGGATGTCAAGGGATTTGGTGTTGCGATGGTGAGTGAAAAAGGGTTTGCGCAGTTTGACAAAGGTCAGGTGATGTATCACTATAGCTATCGTTTTGAGGATCGTAATCTGGATGATGGTCAGAAGAAGGAAAAGGTCGAGCAGCTTCAGGCAGCCCTTTTGAAGCATGGATGTAACCTGACCGGATTTTTGACAGCAGATCGCAACCAATGTATCTCATTTTTGAAAAATGATATTGGAAGTGATGGACCGATGATGGAAGCATTTGTCTATATTCTTCTTGCGATTGTTGCGTTTGTGTTCGCAGTGTTGACTGCCAACACCATTGAGAAGGAGGCGGCGGTCATTGGAACCCTGCGCGCTTTGGGATATACACGTTTAGAGATGATTGGTCATTATTTGAGACCGACCATGCTTGTGACATTGGTTGCTGCTGTTTTGGGAAACGTCCTTGGATATACCCTGATGATGGAGCCTTTTATGTCCATGTATTATTCGTCTTACTGCATACCACCGGTTCCGATTCGTTTTTCGCCGCGTGCATTGGCAGTTACGACGATTGCGCCGATTATTATCATGGTAGTGATCAATGTAGGGCTGTTATGGAATAAGCTGACGTTGACTCCGTTAAAGTTTTTGCGCAAGGATTTGAAGAAGGGAAAACAGGCAAAAGCATTGAAGCTTCCGGATTGGTCGTTTTTAAAGCGGTTTCGTATCCGCGTTATCCTGCAAAACAAGGTTTGTTATTTGATTTTGTTTGTGGGTATTTATCTTTCTGGTCTGCTTTTGATGTTTGGCGTGGGATTAGGTCCTTTGCTGGATCATTATGTGGATAACATCGATGAAACTCTTCCGTACGAATATCAATATATCTTAAAGGCACCGGTACAAAATAGTGACGGTGAGAAATTGAAGATGTATACGGTATCGACATACAGCGAGAGGTATCAAAAGGATGTGGAAGTCTCTTTAATGGGAATTGAAGAGGATAGCGACTTCTTTACCTGGGATGCTTCGACAAAAAAGGATGAAGCCGTGATTACCAGACCGATGGCAAAGAAGCTCAAGCTTCAAGTAGGTGATCAAATTACCTTGAAGGATACCTATTATGACCGGGAATTTACATTTCTAGTAACAGAGATTGTGGATTATGATGCGACATTAGGAATCTTTATGAAACGGGATGTACTAAATTCCTTGTTGGAAGCACCGGAGGATGATTTCAATTGCTTGCTATCCAATGAGAAATTGGATGTGCCGGAAGAATATGTTGCAAAATACCTTACCAGAAGTGATATTCTGGGTGCTACCGCGCAGCTTATGGATATGTTTGATACGGTTTTGAAGGTGTTTAATATATCTTCTGTCGTTATCTACATGATCTTAATGTACATTTTGACAAAGACTGTTATAGAGAAAAATGCCTTATATATTTCTTTTATGAAGGTATTTGGATATGATAACCGGGAGGTTGGAAAGCTGTATCTGCGTGCAACCGCGATTACGGTAATTGCATCGGTATTGATCAATCTCCCATTGCAGCATATGAGTTTCGTTGCCATGATGGATTATGTTACAGGTATGATAGAGGGCTATGTTCCATTTTATCTGCCACCGTGGGTATATCTGTTTATTGCGGTTGTAGGAATCGGAGCATATTATGTGATTAACTTCTTCCATGTTCGAAAAGTACGACGTATTCCAATGAACGATGCGCTTAAAAATCGCGAATAACAAATAGAAAGCAGGCAGGATTAAAAATCCCTGCCTGTTTTGTTGTATGTTAAAGATTATAATAAATTGACAATTATTTTTATTTTGATTCTACAATATCTTTAAAATTATCCAGATGCAAAGAGGATAGAATCAGATTGTAGGAAAGCAAGGTTAATTGTTCCGTAGTAAGCGTATCATCCTGTAACCATTGCAGATACAATGCAGCTAGTCCGTGTAAGATATAAGAGCTGATATAAGGAACAATATGTTCCGATACCTTATAGATTTGCAAACACTTACGAATATAAGGTTCCAACCGACCAGATATGTGCTCCTGCAGATAACCCGATTGCAAAATCTTCTTATTTCTCGAAATGATATCCTTGTGTGCTGCCCAGATTTCATTGATCTTCTGTAAAAAGTGATAAATTTCAATTGTATTCTGAATGGTAATCTGTTCCGGCAATAATGAGAAAATATATGTGCAGAAGTTTTTATCAATGGTCTCTGCAACTTCCTCTACACTTTGATAATGATTGTAGAAGGTCTTTCTGTTTACATCTGCCTTTTCTGACAGCTCACTAATTGTAATATCTTCCAATTCTTTTTCCTGCAATAATTGCAATAATGCATATTTAATTGCAAATACCGTTTTCTTTCTTCTTCGATCGGACAAATTCTCCTCTTCCAAAAATGCATATGCTTTATCGTACATAAAAATCACCTCCCGGTGTCCGGATTTCGTCGATTACATATATTTCTTAATCGTTCGAAATTACAGTTTACTTTGGAAATATTATAGACGGAATAAACTTCACATTCAAGGTATAAGATACAAAATGTGTAAAAAATAAAAATAATATGGAAATAAATACAAAGATATTACACAAATATATATCATAGTGTTTCGTAAGATACAAAAAAGAAAAAACTTGACCATTGTATGTGGGGCACTTTTCGATTAAAGTAATGGCAAGATAAATGAAGGAGGCATATGTATGATAAAAGAAGAACTCAAATCCTTGTGGAAGAACAAACTGCTACTTGTAGTTCTTTGCGCAATCATTTTGATTCCGGCGATTTATGCAGGATTCTTCCTGTCATCGATGTGGGATCCATATGGAGATTTGAAATATCTTCCGGTTGCAGTGGTAAACAAAGATAAGGCAGTTACCTACAAGGGAAAGGAGCTTGCGGTTGGCGACAAATTGGCGGATTCGCTTCGGGATAACGATTCCATGGCATTTAATGTTGTGGACGAAGCGGTTGCAGAGGATGGTTTGAGGAATGGAACTTATTATATGGTGGTGACGATTCCGGAAAATTTTTCGTATAATGCAACAACCGTTATGGAGGAGGATCCGACAAAGCTTTGTCTGGAATATGAGACAAACCCCGGACAAAACTATATTTCCATGAAATTGGGCGAGAGCGCAATGAAGGAAATCAAGGCAAATATCACACAGGAAATTGTCCATACCTATGCAGAAAATGTATTTGATTCCCTGTCAGATGTGGAGCAGGGCTTTGCGGATGCAGTGGATGGAACGCAGAATATGCTCGATGGACAAAATCAATTGAAAGAGGGAAATCAGACCATAACACAAAATTTGGAATTGGCAGCAGATGGGGCCGGCAAGTTACAAGACGGCGCAGGTAAGCTGGCCGAGGGAACCGGAACTCTCAATGATAAGATGGGTGAGTTCGAAGAAGGTGCAAACAATCTCAATAAAGGATTGAGTATTTATACAAAAGGTGTAAAGGACTTAGATACCGGTTTGAGTAAGCTTGAAAAGGGAACCGGAAAGCTCTCTGCTTCTGTTCCCAAATTGGTTAAGGGCGTCAATGATCTGAAAAAAGGTTCGAAGCAGACCGTATCAGGTGTTGAAAAATTAGTTGCCGGATATGCCGGAGATGGAACAGACGAAAATCCCGGTGCAGCAAAGGGAATTCAAAATCTGGCAACCGGTTCGACATCCTTGCGCGAAGGTGTAGAAAGTGTGGCAGACGGAACGACAGCATTGCAGGCAGGAGCCAACCAGATTGTAGCCGGATATGCCGGAGATGGTACCTTGACAAACCCCGGTGCCGTTTCGGGTGCACAGTCTGTAGCGCAAGGCGCGCAGACCCTGGCGGGCAGTGCAAGTGCAGTACAAAGCGGTGTATCACAGCTTGTAACGGGAGCTGCGCAGTTAAAGCTTGGTTATGAAGGAAATGGAACTGCTGAAAATCCAGGTGCCAAAGAAGGTATGCAAAATCTTTCCGATGGATTATCAAGTCTGAATCAGCAGGTACAGGCAATCACGATTCCTTCTATGGAATTAACCGAGCAACAACAGCAGCAGATTCGGGAACAGGCTGTACAGAGTATAGAAGAAATGGGAAGTTCGCAGGAAGCACAGGCACAGGTAGCCGCAGGACTTGCGGGGAACACAAATGCCGCTTCGATTATAGGTCAGCTTGTACCGGCGATGATGGCAAGCGGACTTTCTCAGGAGGAAGCACAGGCACAGGCAACTGCATTGGTTGCGGGAGTTTATGCAAGTGCATTTAAGGAAGGTGCCAGATTTGCTGCACCAACAGCAGCTGTTTTAGGTGCGCAGGGTGTGATGGGAGAAGTTGGTACTCAGATGGATGGTTTTTCAACGATGCTTCATACATTGAAGCAAGGTGTACAACAGCTTGCTTCCGGTGCTCAGGTTTTGAATACAGGCGTTGCAAGTCTCTATGATGGAACTGTTGCTGTTTACAATGGACTTGCGGAATTAAATGGAAACATGTCGGCTTTTACACAGGGTGCGCAGAATCTGGCACAAGGTGCGACATCCGTCAGTGGCGGTGTGAATCAGCTGTATAGTGGAACGATAGCATTGCAGACAGGTATCAATACCTTGGCGCAGGGAACTCCACAGTTAAAGGAGGGTGCACTTGCAGTGGAAAGTGGTGCACAGTCCTTAAATGTTGGAATCAATGGATATACAGATAAAAATGGTAAGAAGGTATCCGGTTTGTATGGTGGCACAAAGGCACTTGCAAAGGGGCTTACAAAGGTGGATGACGGACTTGAAAGTCTGAAGAAGAGTACAGGAAGTTTATCCAAGGGTGTACAACAAATTGATGCAGGTGTAAAGGCTGCGAGAAAGGGTTCAAAGGAACTTGTAAAAAACAGCCCTGCACTTACTTCCGGTTCTAAGGAACTGGCATCCGCAGCCGGACAGATTTCAGAAGGTGTAGAAAAGCTGGATAATGGGGCCACAGAGCTTGCACAGGGTGCAAACACACTTGCAGATGGAAGTGGCAAGTTGGCAGCAGGATCAAAGGAACTTGGCGAAGGTCTTACACAACTTGAAGATGGAACTACTACGTTACATGATGCTTTGGCAGATGGTCGTGATGAAATCAAGAAAAATGAGGTCGGTGATAAGTCTCTGGATATGTTCTCAGACCCGGTTGATACAAGGGAAGAAACCATCACGAAGGTAGAAAACAATGGTCATGCAATGGCAGCATATATGATGAGTGTCGGTCTTTGGGTAGGTTGTCTGGCATTTTGTCTGATGTACCCACTTGTTTCGTACAAAGGAAAGTTCAAGAACGGATTTGCATGGTGGGCATCTAAGGCAGTTGTGGCTGGTCCGGTTGCAATTTTGATGGCGGTAGTATTGATGATGATTTTGACGATCGCTTTGGGATTTGAGCCGGTCAGCTGGTTTAAGACTTTGGGTGTAGCCATGGTAACAGCAGTGGCATTTATGACAATTATGTATTTCTTCAACGTATGTATGGGTAAGGTAGGAAGCTTTTTGATGCTTGCATTTATGGTATTGCAGCTGACTGGTTCAGCCGGAACCTATCCAATTGAAGTATCCGGACCACTTGCGAATGCATTACATGCATTTATGCCATTTACCTATACCGTAAACGCATTCCGAAGTGTGATTGCAGGGGGACAGAGTATTCGCGGTGAGCTGGAAGTGCTATTTGCGATTTCCATTGTATTCACATTGCTTACGATTGTGATGTTTGAAATTCGTGGCAGACGCTTAAAGGAAGGTAAACGCATGATGTATGACTGGATAGAGGAACATGGATTGGCATAAAAGAATTTGTCAAAAGGTGTTAATTTATGAAACGAATCTTCCGATATCATCTACGAAAGTGGGTAATTGGGCTCACTGGGCAAAAGGATGTGCCGTAGAAATCTAAGGAGGGAACGTGATGAATGTAAATGTAATTGCAGGTATGCAGACAACAGCGGAAAGCTTTGTGTCGACAAAGACACAGACAAAGCCTGCGCAGGATGTGCAGGAGAAGGCTGCAGAGGATGCTGTATATGAGAAAAAGGAAGAAACAAGTGCAAAGACACCATATTCCATCAACAAGATGAGTAAGGAAGAACGCGCTGCACTGGTACAACAGCTAAAGGATGATCAGGTAAATCGTCAGAAGAGCTTGACAGATTTGGTATCCAAGATGCTTGGTAAGCAGGTGGATGTCTTTGGCATGGCGACTGGTCAGGCGGCAGTATGGGAAAAGTTTGCAAATGGTGAGAGTATCGATGAGGCAGCTGTAAAGCAGGCGCAGGAAGATATCTCAGAGGATGGTTATTGGGGTGTGAAGCAGACCTCTCAGAGATTGTTTGATTTTGCCAGTGCACTCGCCGGTGATGATGAAGCAATGATGAAGAAGATGCAGGATGCCATGATGGATGGCTTCAAACAGGCTACGAAGGCATGGGGCAAAGAGCTTCCGGATATCAGTCACAAGACTATCGATGCAGCGAACAAATTATTTCAGGATTATTATGATTCAAAAACCGCTTAATACTTGCCAACACAGGGCAGAAAGTGGTAAAGTAAAAGAGCCTTATTATAAGGCTCTTTTTTCTTGCTTACATAAAGGAGATGCAAAAGATGTTGAGATTGTGTTACGTGATAATCGTCTCGATTCCATTTATCCTCTACTACTTGTCAGTTGGACGTTATATCGAGCGGCATGGAGACCATTATTCGGAACAGGACCGTTATAAAATTGCACAGAAGGTTGTTCGGATTATGAAGCATAATGGACGTATTCATACCGACGTTTATGGTGCGGAGAATTTGCCTGAGCAAGGAGGATATGTGATGTATCCGAATCATCAGGGAAAATACGATGCACTGGGAATCATTGATGGACATAAAAAACCATGTACGATTCTGATGGATGAGAAACGTTCCAGAATGCTCATCGTTGATCAGTTTATGACTTTGATAAAGGGAAGCAGATTAGATAAGCACAGTGTGAAAAGCCAGGTTATGACAATCAATAAAGTGGCCGGAGAAGTCAGAAATGGTCGAAAATATATTATATTTCCGGAAGGCGGATATTTCCATAATCGAAATGCGGTAAAGGATTTTATGCCGGGCGCATTCAAATGTGCAATGCGGGCAAAGTGTCCGATTGTTCCGGTTTTGCTGGTAGATTCCTATAAACCATTTGAAATCAATTCCATCCGGAGAGTGCACACAGAGGTTCATTACCTTCCGGCTATCTATCCGGAGGAGTATGAAGGGTTGACAACCGCACAGATTGCAAAGATGGTGCGGGAGCGCATTGTGGATAAGATGGAAACAAGAATAGTAGCGTAGAGAAAGCACATGAGATAAGAGAGAAATAGTATGGGATTAATCGTTATATCATTATTAGGTGGATTGGGCCTTTTCGTATACGGCATGAATTTGATGAGCCGGGGTATTGAGAAGGTAGCCGGAGACAGATTGCGTGAGATTTTGGAGATGTTCACAAAAAATCGTTTCTTGGGTTTGGTAGTCGGATTGTTTTTTACAGCAGTCATTCAGTCATCGAGTGCAGCAACAGCGATGGTTGTCAGCTTTGTGAATTCCGGACTTATGAATCTGGCACAGGCATCCGGTATTATATTGGGTGCGAATATCGGTACCACCGTCACTGCGATGCTGGTTGCGTTCCGATTGAGTACGATTGCCCCGATTATTGTATTTGTCGGTTCGGTCATGGTCAATTTTGTCAAGAAGAAGCCGATGGTAAAAAAATCCGGTGAGATTGTGCTTGGATTTGGTATCTTGTTTGTGGGTATCAGTACGATGTCTTCCGCTATGGGCGAGCTTCGTGATATGCCGCAGGTCATTTCGCTGCTGGGCAATTTTACCAATCCGATTCTTGCCGTGCTGTTGGGTTTGGTCATTACCTCGATTGTGCAGAGCTCTTCGGTAACGGTCAGTATTCTGGTTGTTATGGCATCTCAGGGACTTGTAGATTTGCATATTTGTATGTTCGTTATTTTGGGCTGTAATATCGGTGCCTGTACCTCGGCGATTTTGGCTTCGATTGGTGGAACTAAGAACGCAAAGCGTTCCGCTTTGATTCACCTGCTGTTCAATATTTTTGGAACCATTCTCATGTTTGTATTGTTGCTGCTTTTCTCACCACAGATTGAAGCGGTCATTCATTTCTTCAGTGGAAATGGAACGGACGTGGCAAATCTTGGACGAAATATTGCGTGGGCACATTTTCTGTTCAAGGTATTCCAGGTGATTGTGTTTTATCCATTTATGGATTTTATCATTGGTTGTACCTACCGGATTGTACCGGGCGAAGACGAAGTGGTGTCAGATGGACATCGCCTGCAGTTTATCGACCAGCACAAGCTTCCAAATCCTTCTGTTGCCATCATGACAGCGGTCAAGGAGATGGAGCGTATGGCACATATGGCATTTGACAATCTGAATCTTGCGGTGGATTGTCTTGTTGAAAAGGATGTTGAAAAGAGTAAACAGGTATTTAAGCAGGAAAAATATATCGATTACCTGGATCGTGAAATTAGTGATTATCTGGTAAAAGTAAACCAGAATACCTTGCCACTTGCGGATGCGAGCATGATTGCAGCGTACTTCCATGTGGTGAGTGATATCGAGCGAATCGGCGATCATGCAGAGAGTATCGTGGAGATTATTCCACAGTTTGCAGATGATATGAAGTTTTCAAAAAATAGCGTGAAAGAGCTTCGTGGTATGATGGAGATTATCAATGATATGTTGGAAAAATCACTGGATGTGTTTTTGACAGGTAATCAGGCGCATATACAGGAGATTCGCGATATGGAGGATCAGATTGACGAGATCGAACGGGAACTTCAGGCAAAACACATCAGCCGATTGAAGAAAGGAAAATGCAGTGCGCAGGCAGGTATTTTCTTTTCAGATGTGGTTTCCGGATTGGAGCGTGTAGGAGATCATGCACTAAATATTGCATTTACGTTGATTGAAGCAAAGCAGGGAGGTTCGGCACATGGACATTAATCAGTTGTTAATGGATTACGACAATATGTTTGGCGTAAATTCACTGGAAGAAATCGAGGAGTTCTTGGTGACAAATATTGAAAATGCGATGGAAGAAAAAGACTATGGCTGTGCATTGTCGCTGATGAATGAGATGATGAGCTTCTGCCGGGATACCAGTCAGAAGGAAAAGGGGTTGCATTATTGTAATCGCGTGGAGGATATGCTGGTAAAGCTTGGCTTGGAAGGAAGCGTGGATTACGCGACATCACTCATCAATGTTGCGAATGCGTATCGCGCCTTCGGTCAATTCGAAAAATCGCAGGTTCTATATGAGCGGGTGGATGTGATTTACAAAGAAAAGCTTCCAAAGGATGACTTCAACTTTGCCAGTTTATATAACAATTGGAGCTTATTATATCAGGAAACAAAGGAATATCGTCAGGCGGAGCTTTTGCTTCGTCGTGCATTGGCGGTAATTGATACCCATGACAATGCGTTGATTCAGCAGGCGACGACGCGCTGCAATCTCGCATCCACATTGCTTCAGATTGCCAGTGATACGCAGCCGCCGGCATCCGAAGCACTTTATGATGAGGCGCTGCAATTCCTGCAAAGAGCCCTTCGTATTTTTGAGTGGGACGGAAAGAGGGATTTTCACTACAGTGCGGCCCTTTGTGCTATGGGAGATGCCCTTTTTATGCATAAGGATTATGTGCAGGCAGCGGGCTATTACAAGCAGGCGATGGAAGAGCTGGAAAAGCATGTTGGTAAAACAGAGAACTTTGTGCGTGTGCAGGAAAAATATGAAAAGGCAAATGAGCTTGCAGAAGAGCTTTTGAAAAAGGATACGGTATTTGCCGAGGATGAATTGGAAGATACCTATGTGGATACATTGTCTGAGGATGCGGAAGCGCAGATGCAGACACAGTCTGTAGCGCAGGCACAGACGGAGAAAAAAGAAGAAACTGCAAGTGGATGGGTAGCGATTTGTAAGGAGTTTTATGAGACCTATGGTGCAAAGATGATTGCACAGGAATATCCAAATTACGAAAAGCGTATTGCGGTTGGATTGGTAGGAGAAGGCTCCGAATGCTTCGGTTTTGATGATGCGATTTCCCGAGACCATGATTATGGCCTGGGATTTTGCATGTGGTTAAGTGAAGAGGATTACAGAAGTATCGGTGGAGCATTACAACGCTCCTATGAACAGCTTTTGGTGGATATGGGTGAGACCTTTTTGACAGAGCACAGAGAGGCGATGCTGCAGGGCTCTGTCAACAAAAAGATGAACAGCCGCAGAGGTGTTTTTTCGATTCGTGAATTCTATGAAAATACATTGGGTGTAAAGCTTTCAAAGACACAGGATAACGGATATATCCTGCCGGAATCCTGGATGCAGATTCCGGAAGACCGTCTTGCAACTGCTACAAATGGCATGGTATTTCGGGATGATGAGGGAAACTTTACAAGTATCAGAGACAGCTTGAAGGAATACTACCCAACAAATGTGTGGATGCTTCGACTGGCTGAAAAATTACATGGATTTGCACAGAATGCACAGAGCAATTATGCGCGCATGATGGCAAGAAAAGATTATGTGACAGCGCAGATTTGTGTGGCACAGGGTATGCGTTATGCCATGGAAATCGTATATATGCTGAATCAAAGCTATGCACCATATTACAAGTGGATGCGCAAGGGATTAAATGGTTTGTCACAGGTGCCACAGGTGGCCGGATTGGTGGATGAGATTGCCGTCATAGAAAATCAGGCGAAAGCATGGGAAGATCAGGAATATGATCCATATAAGATAAATTTCAATGATAAGGTGATTAAAAAGTTCGAAGATATTGCAGAATATATCCTATTGGAGTTGAAGATGCAAGGTGTCGTAAAGGGAACCGAAACCTTTATGGATGTGCATTGTCAGGACCTGATCCAACGTGTTGGAAACGGAGATTTCGGTGGCGTAGAGGATGCTGAGATGGAAGCGATGTATGCGGAGTATGTCAAGCAGCTTCGTCAGGAACAGGAAGAGGCGATGCAGGAGGAAGCGGAGGAATCTGAATCTGAGATCACGGATGTAGATGCACCGAAAAAAACGGGACGTGTCTATGAGTGGGGCGCACAGGATGATTTCAACCGGGACGAAGTGATTGCCGAAATTGTAGAAGCCGAGTGGAAACAGTTTGACAAGGTGAAAAATGAAGGTGGAAGAGCAGATTGTCAGGATGACTGGAATACCTTCTCTATCATGCGTAAAAGCCAATATATGGCATGGCCAAACCAATTGCTCTCCAGCTATCTCAGTGACTTAAAGACAGCGAAGGCAAACGGATGGAATCTCATCATGGAAAAATATGCCCGCATGATGAAATCAACGGCACCGGACAAATATAGAGATTTAGAAGATAAGCTTCCGGTTCGCAGTGAGCAAAGAGAAGCGATCATGGAAGAGATTATTTCGATTCAGGTGACCTGGATGGAAGCATTTGCATTGGAATATCCAAAAATGGCGGGAAATGCAAGAAGCATTCACACCAGTGAGGACAGCGCGTACAATACGTCGTATGAGACCTATCTGCGCGGGGAACTTGGTACCTATTCGGAGGAAACCTTTGTTTTGTATGGCAGATTTATCACAGAGCTTGCGAAAAGTGGTGGTAACCTGGCCTACGACATCATGACGAATACGGCGCGGCTTTATGGCTATGCAGATGTAGAAGATGCGGAAAAACGTTTGAAGTAAAGGAAAAGAGGATTCCGGATGGAATCCTCTTTTATGTATATAAACCGAGCAGGAGTGAACCTGGTTAATTAAGAATATAGGTAGAGAGCATTTGATATGAGTAAGTGTAAGTTATTTCCTGCATGCGGAGGCTGTCAATATCAAGACATATCCTATGCAGAACAATTGAAGAAGAAACAGCAATATATGACAAAGCTTCTTGGTAAATATGGCAAGGTTGAGCCGATTATCGGTATGGAGCATCCAAAGAATTACCGGAACAAGGTACACGCGGTTTTTCATAGAGACCGCAAGGGAAACATCATCTGCGGAACGTATCAGGAAGGAACCCATCGCGTGCTTCCGGTTGATTTCTGTGAGATTGAAGATGAAAAAAGTCAGGAGATCATCCGGACCATTCGGGACCTTGCAAAATCCTTCAAATATCCGATTTATGATGAAGACCGGGGAACAGGGCTGCTTCGTCATGTTCTGGTGAGGAGGGGGTTTGCCACCGGGCAAATCATGGTAGTGCTCGTACTTGGATCCTCGATTCTGCCATCCAAGGCGAATTTTGTTAAGGCACTTCGCAAGGCGCATCCTGAGATAACGACCATCGTCTTAAATGTCAACAACCGGCGGACCAGCATGGTACTGGGAGATAAGGAACAGGTGCTCTATGGCAGCGGGTATATCCAGGATGTTTTGTGCGGACTAACGTTTCGAATTTCACCAAAATCGTTCTATCAGGTCAATCCGGTACAGACAGAAAAACTGTATCAAAAGGCGATGGAATATGCAGATTTAAAAGGAAAAGAAACGGTGTTTGATGCGTATTGCGGAATCGGAACCATCGGTATGGTTGCAGCGAAAACAGCAAAAAAGGTCATCGGAGTAGAATTAAATCCTGCAGCAGTAAAGGATGCGAGAATCAATGCGAAAATAAACAAGATGAATCATATTACGTTTCATCAGGCAGACGCAGGGGAGTTTATGGTCGAAATGGCTGCACGAAAGGAAAAGGTGGACGTGGTATTTATGGACCCGCCTCGAAGCGGCAGTGATGAGAAATTCCTAAAATCTGTCGTAACCCTGGCACCACAAAAGGTGGTATATATTTCTTGCGGCCCGGATACGCTTGCAAGAGACTTAAAGTATATGACGAAACATGGGTATCGGGTCGAAAAAATACAACCGGTGGATTTGTTTCCGTTGACAGAGCATGTAGAGTGTATAGCGTGTATACAAAGAGAAAAAGGCAACGAAGATTAAGCATTAAGGCGATAAATGTCTTATATTCATTTATGGATTATAAACGACTTGGACGCAATTCACATTATGAAAAAGAAGAACTAAATGGATATTCAGAAGCCTTTATTGATTTAGATAAAGTACCGATTGTAATAAATGGCAGGCAATTATAAGTACGAATTGAGACTATGATGAGAAATTTTGCAGGCTACCGAAACGATTATTTACAGAGGAACAATTTCAGAATATGACAGGAGCGGCCAAGTTACTATACATGATTCTACTGGACCGGAGATGCCTTTCAGAATTAAATGGAGATGGTTGGCGTGATGGATACGGAGTCGTATTTATGTTTTTCACAATAGAAGAAATTATGAAGCTGATGCATTTAGGAAATAAAAAAATTAATAAGGTGCTGAAAGAATTGGAACAGCATGGATTAATTTACCGGCGACATCAGGGACTAGGCAGACCGAACAAAATATATGTATATGATTTGCTGAAAGCAGATAATTCAAACTGGATTCCTAAGAAGGTTCTGGAAGATAAGAGGTGGGCTGGATGAGAAAGAAATATTATGAAGATACAAAGGAAAACGCAGCATTTGAACGATGTGCGGATGTAATAACATTACTGATTGTAAAGTATGGTCCGTCACTGAAAAGAAGATGGGAACTCGAAGATATGATGAAAAATATTTGGGTTGAGTGCTTTTGGAAAGATATGACTTATAAAAGATATTATCATTATTATAAGTTGCGAAATCAAGTTATGAAAGAAAAATTAGCTACATGACAAAATCAAATTGACATTATGGCCTTCTGTATTTATAATAAAGACGAAATGAATTTGTCATACTAACATGAGGTGGATGTCAATGAAAAAGGTTTTGACAATAGAAGATGCATTGAAAAGAATAGAAGAGCTTGAAAAAGAAAACGCTGAACTTAAGGAAGAACTTGAATTTTATAAAAACAGAAAAATGAGCGGACGCCAGAAGCATAATGCTAAGTGGATGGCAATTTACAATGATTTTGTTGTTGGCTATGAAAGCGGAATGACTATGGTGGAAATTGCAAAGCGGAACAATGTCAGCGAGCGAACGATTTATCGATATAAGGCCTATTATGACAAAATGAGGGAAGCAGAAGTTGATGAGTAGACCATTTTCGCGGCATTACGAAAATGGTTGTATGGATTTTGTGGTCACAGTTTGTGACCGCAAGATTAGGAAGAAAATTTATGGCAGAAGAGAAGAAAGAAGAAATTGCAGTAATTGAAATTACAGAAGAGT
>JBJENA010000087.1:0-71607 GCA_051879955.1 Wujia sp. | reverse complement strand
GATGAAACACTTGGGTGGATTTCTCCGGAGGAATTCATTCCGATTTCAGAAAAAAATGGCTTGATTGTGGAGATGGGCGAAGATATCTTAGAAAAGGTATGTCGCTTTATTCATGATTTTAATCTGGCTTCTTCCACAGTGGAATACATAGAAGTAAATATCAGTCCGATTCAGCTGATGCAGCAGGATTTTTCCGCAAAAGTCAAATCCATCTTGGAAAAGTATGGTGTCAGACCGGAACAGATTAACATGGAGATTACAGAAACGGCAACCATGGGTTCCGGAGAAGTAATCAATGAAAACATCGGGGAATTAGTGGATTATGGTATCAAATTCTCTCTGGATGATTATGGTTCCGGCAATGCAAACATTGATTACATCAATCGTATGCCATTTTCAATTATTAAGCTGGACAAATATATTGTCTGGGATGCATTTGAAAACAAAAAAGCAAATATTACATTGCAGCATACAATCGGAATGCTCAATGAATTGGAACTCAATATCATAGCAGAAGGTGTGGAAACTGAGGAGATGCGGGATCACTTGATTGATATCGGTTGTCATTACATGCAGGGCTGGTTTTATAGTAAGGCTGTATCGGATACCGCATTTATGCAGATTATCAATGAACAATAAAAAGGATGTTTCGAATTTTCGAAACATCCTTTTTTACATATTCCACAACCCGTATGCCGGAATATTCAGTGTATTCCCTTCGAGAGAAACCTGATTGAAGGAAACTCGTACAGCGATATCGGTATCTTTATTCTTACTTCGGAAAGTCTTGATGTTTTGTGCTTTCGAATTCGGTATAAAGCGAATATCTACAGGAATGGCTGTATGTTCCCCCTGATAAACAAAAGGTACGCGCGCGGTTGCACCGGAAACCCAATAATAAAGGTATGGGATATTGGAGCTTAGCTCCTGGAATACAAATTGCTCTGCAACGGCGCCCATTTTTTCATCCAAAATATTATTGATATCTAATTCATCGTTGATTGGAAGTCCGTAAGCAGCACGGAGCAAACCGTGATCAATGAAAAATAATTCAAAGGATTTATGATCGACATGTTCTTCCAATGGAAGGATACATTCTGTCAGCCTTGGGAGCTTTCTTGCGATGCCCAGATTGCAAAGATTTTGTGCGGCTTCCGCATATTCTCTGCTTCGTGCATTTGAATCAACGGATTTGTACATGAATTTTTTGTTTTCGCGAGCAAGCTGTTCCGGGATGCTTCGAAAGATTCTTTTGCATCTTTGATAGACCGCGTTACTGTATGAAGATTTCATTAACTGTATATATTCTTCGAGTATGGCCTCCTGCATAGGACGGACAACGGAAAGGTTTCTGTCTTTGAGATAGGCACTTACGACTCCCGGCATACCACCTACAAGTAGATATTCCCGCATCATCGATGATATGGCACGCACTTCCAGATTGGTGAGGGGAGCGTCTTTATGTTTTGAGATGGCATTGATAAATGGATGTGCCTTGCTGGCAATCATGTATTCTTCAAATGTCATCGGGCGCATACGGATAATGTGAAACATATCCCGGTGACTGTATTCGTATTCTGTGATTTCCATGGAAGACGCAATCAGACAGATGGTGTAGTCCGGATGTCTTTTTTTGTAAGAGTAGAAGAACTCTGCACAATCAGTAACCCTCTGTACTTCATCAAAAATCAGGATTGCATCAGAAAAATTCTGTGTAGAAAACCGTTGTTCCAACAACAAATCCAAATTCGCATTGCCGTTGATTGCATCCTGACAGGCGGAGTCTGAAGATACATCGATGTAACACTGGCGTTTAAAAAAAGCGGTAGCGAAATCCTTGACTGCCCAGGTTTTTCCAACGCCCATTGCACCTTTGACATATAAAATTCGGTTTGCCTGCTCATCCTGCCAGGCAACAAAATCATTGATTACATTGCGAAACATGTCAAATGTCTCCTCCTGTTATGTGTACGAATCATTCTGATATCAATATTTTAGTCATTAATAATGATAGTGTCAACAAGAATTGTATTGTTTCTCCTGTATAAAAATGCTATAATAGCACCGATAATGACTATGTAGTTTTTGATAGCAGATTCGTAGAAAAGTAAGGTAAGAATATGAAAAAATGGAATCGTAACATAATACAATTAGGTGTGGTACTGGCACTGGCAGGCTGTGCCTGCATTCTCTTTGCAGAAATCATAAAACAGTGGCAGTCATTTTTTGGGTTCTTTGGAAAAGTTATTTCCGCCATGACACCGATTTTTGTCGGAATCATCATCGCTTTTTTGCTCAATCCGATTATGATTTATATTCGGCGGGGATTGTCCTGGTTAGTTACCAAAATATCCAAAAGGAGTGATTATGATCGGGTTTATCGCAAAGCAAAGGTGCCATCTTTGATTCTCACAGTTTTGCTGTTCCTTGGGGCACTGGTTGGATTGCTATGGCTGGTAATTCCACGTGTCTATGAAAGCCTGACAGACCTTGTGAATAATACGCAGACCTACATCGAGAATGCAAACGCGTGGATTCAGAAAGTGTTCGCGCAAAATCAGATGATAGAAGACGCCCTTTCGCAGGCTCTTGGCTATCTGGAAAAAAATGTCTTCCAGATGTTTAGAGACACAATTATGCCGAACCTTGATACGATTGTAAAAACACTGTCCTCAGGCGTTGTTATCGGTGTGAAGGCAATCATGAATTTCCTGATTGGACTTGTGGTGATGATTTATCTGTTGATGAGCAAGGATGTACTCTTGGCGCAGTGCAAGAAGGTAGTTTATTGTCTGTTTTCAAAGAAGACAGGAAATCGGATTATGGAAGGCGCCAATTATGCAAATGCAGTATTTGGTGGATTCATCAATGGTAAGATTTTAGATTCTTTGATTATTGGTATTTTGTGCTTTATTTTTACATCTGCACTCAACATGACATACGCGGTATTGATTAGTGTGATTGTAGGTGTAACCAATATCATACCATTTTTCGGACCGTTTATCGGAGCGATTCCGGGAGCGTTCCTGGCACTTATGGATGATCCTGTGATGCTGTTGATCTTTATCATATGGATTTTGGTATTGCAGCAGTTTGACGGAAACATCCTCGGACCTTTGATTCTGGGGGATGCAACAGGAATTTCAGGTGTCTGGGTATTGCTGGCTATCTTGATTGGCGGAGATTTGTTTGGCGTTGTCGGCATGGTTTTAGGTGTTCCGATTTTTGCATGTGTATATGCCTTTTTTGCAGTACAGTTGCGAGACAAACTGCGGGCAAAATCCATGTCGTCAAATACAGCAGATTATGTGCGTTTAGAGGGATTTGACGAGAAGACGGGAGAACCGATTTACAGAGATAAGCACGAAAAACGCAAGACCTTACGTCACAGAAGAAATAAACAGGTTGTCAAGAAGGGTTGGAACAAGATTCGTCATAAGATGAATGAAGATTTAAATGAGAATGATGTACCGGATGATATAGAGGCACTGGAAGAGCTTGTCGATGAGATGATACCGCCGGAAGATGTAGAGCAAGACAAAGAATAAGGAGGCAGCAGATATGGCAAAAGGAAGTTATGCAACAAAGCAGGTTTTGGCATGGATGGAGTATTTCTCCAAAGAGATGGCAGTAAGTCCGGAAAAAATTAAGTTATTGGATATTTGTGGAAAACAGAAAAATGTCATCCCGACAGTGGAAAGTCATAAGCGGGTATTGATCTTTGCAGACGAATCGCATGAGGATTTGTTTTATGACTTTTGGGAGGCCGGATTCGGTGACTATGATATGTGGTATGCAGTTGGCATCGAGGAAGAAGGCCAGGTAAAGCATGTCAAGATTAAAGAGGTCATTAACCGTAAGATTACAGGTCCGACAGTTCTGTTTATTTTGAATGAAAATACCAGAGAATCATACCGTATCGGAATGAAAAATGAGATGTTTTCCAAGGGCCCGATTAAGTATGTAGGCAAAGAAATCAGAGCAGTCATTATGAGTCTGCTGGGTGTGGATTCACAGGATACCATCTGCCTGGTGGATGCGGAAAGTATTGCCATCGAGGCAGCCTTTGTGGCAAGTGATGGAACGATTATCTGCGTGGAAAATGACAAGGGTGCAAAGGAAACCATGGAAGACAATGTCAAGCAGTTTGGTGTGCACAATGTCATGATTATCCCGGATTTGTCGCAGGAATCCATGGATAAAATTCCAACTCCAAGATTGTCATTTATTGTTGCAAATAAGCATCTGGAGGAGGATATTCAGAGACTTTTACAGAAGAATCCAAAGATGCAGTTTGTTATCTATACGTTAGAGCTTGATATTTTGTCTGGTATCAAGGGATTGTTTGATAAATACAACATTTCCAATATGGAAGTGATGCAAATCAATGTATCCAAGACAGATAAGAACAGTGTATTTGTGAGCCAGCCGGCACCATGGTTGATTACAGGTGAGGTGCAATAATGGCGATTGGACAGTTACCCGGAGATGTAAATATGTTACTTAGCTTCGTGAATACGCGTTTGCGAGACGAGCAGATAAATCTGGAGAGTTTTTGTGCACAGTTTGATGTTTCCGTGCAGGATTTGCAGGAAAAACTTTCAGAGATCGATTATCATTACAATGAAGAATTAAACCGTTTCGTATAAAACGGTTCGAATAATTAGGAGGCACAAGGAAAGTTATGAAACACAATTTCAAGTTGATTGAGAAAAAGTGGCAGTCAAAATGGGAAGAAAGTAAAATCTTCGAAGCGCAGGATTTCTCAGATAAGAAGAAATTCTATGGTCTGGTAGAATTCCCATACCCAAGTGGTGCAGGTATGCACGTTGGACACATCAAGGCATATTCCAGCGTGGAGGTAATTTCAAGAAAGCGTAGAATGCAGGGATACAATGTATTGTTCCCAATAGGATTCGATGCGTTTGGATTGCCAACAGAGAATTATGCGATTAAGACAAGCACACATCCAAGACAGATTACAGACCGTAATATTGAAAAATTTACGGATCAGCTCAAGCGTGTTGGTTTCTCCTTTGACTGGAGTCGTGTCATTGATACAACAGATGAAAATTACTACAAGTGGACGCAGTGGATTTTCCTTAAAATGTTCGAAAAGGGATTGGTGTTTAGAGATACCGCATTGGTAAACTACTGCCCAAGCTGTAAGGTTGTTTTGTCAAATGAGGACAGCCAGGGTGGAAAGTGCGATATCTGTCACAGCGATGTGATCCAGAAGTCCAAGACAGTTTGGTATCTCAAGATTACAGAATATGCAGATAAGCTGTTGAAGGGCTTGGATGATGTTGATTATCCTGGCAATGTAAAGCAGCAACAGGAAAATTGGATTGGTAAATCAACCGGTGCGTTTGTAAACTTTGATGTGGATGGTACAGAGGAAAAGCTTCAGATTTACACAACAAGACCGGATACGTTATATGGTGTAACCTTTATGGTTATCGCTCCGGAGCATCCATTGATTGATAAGTATGCAGACCGCATTTCAAATATGGATGCCATCCAGGCATATCGTGCAGAGTGTACAAAGAAGACGGAATTTGAGCGTACGCAGCTCGTGAAGGATAAGACCGGTGTCAAGATTGAAGGCTTGATGGGTGTGAATCCGATGAATGGTAAGAAGATTCCAATCTTCATCGCAGATTATGTCATGATGGGTTATGGTACCGGCGCAATTATGGCAGTTCCGGCACATGATCAGAGAGACTATGACTTCGCTAAGGCGTTTGGTGTAGATATCATCGAGGTCATCAAGGGCGGAGATATCGAGAAGGAAGCCTACACCGGTGATGGAGAGATGATTAATTCCGAATTCCTGAATGGCTTTACAAACAAGAAGGATTCGATCGCTCGTATGATTGAAGAATTGAAAGCGCGTGGTGTTGGTGAAGCAGGCGTTCAGTTCAAGATGAAGGATTGGGCATTCAATAGACAGAGATATTGGGGTGAGCCAATTCCTCTGATTCATTGTCCTTCTTGTGGTGTGGTTGCAGTTCCTTATGAGGAGCTTCCGCTCAAGCTTCCACAGATTGACAACTTTGAACCGGGTGAAGATGGCGAATCACCACTTGCAAAGATTGATTCTTATGTAAATTGCAAATGTCCAAAGTGTGGAGGAGATGCAAAGCGTGAAACAGATACCATGCCACAGTGGGCAGGATCTTCCTGGTATTTCCTTCGTTATATCGATCCAAAGAACGATGAGGCATTGGCAGACAAGAAGAAGTTGGATTACTGGATGCCGGTTGACTGGTACAACGGTGGTATGGAACACGTAACCCGTCATATGATTTATTCAAGATTCTGGCATCACTTCCTGTATGATGAGGGTGTTGTGAATACCGCAGAGCCATATGCAAAACGTTCCATCCAGGGACTCATTCTTGGACCGGACGGAGAGAAGATGAGTAAGTCAAAGGGAAATGTCATCGACCCATTGGACATCGTAGAGGATTACGGAGCAGATACCCTGCGTACTTATGTACTCTTCATGGGTGACTACGGCGCGGCTGCACCATGGAATGACAGCTCTGTAAAAGGATGTAAGAGATTCCTGGAGCGTGTTGCAGGTATGACAGATTTGGTTAGCGATGATCCTTCTACGAAGGACCTTGAGGTAAGCTTCCACAAGACCATCAAGAAGGTAAGCAATGATATCGAAGAAATCAAGTTCAACACAGCAATCGCTGCATTGATGGCTCTTACAAATACCATCTACAGTGCAGGCAAGCTTAGCAAGGAACAGCTGGAAATCTTCATCAAGCTGCTCTCGCCTTTTGCTCCTCACTTAACCGAAGAAATCTGGGAGAGCTTAGGACATACAGATTTCCTTTCTGTATCTGAGTGGCCGGAATACGATGAGGCAAAGACTGTCGATGCAACCATCGAAATCGGCATCCAGGTAAATGGAAAGGTTCGTGGAACTGTATCCGTTTCAAAGGACGAGGATAAGGACAGCGTACTTGCAAGAGCCAAGGAAATCGTAGCAGACAAACTGACGGGAAATATCATCAAGGAAATCTATGTTCCTGGTAAGATTGTAAATATCGTTGTGAAGTAATTTCATAAAGAGAAAGTTTCAAGGCAAGCCCACTCGAGGAGTGTGCTTGCCTTTTTGTTCTGACGAACGGTGACAAGCAGATGCGCTCACGCCATGCTATGCGATGTCCGCAAATAAGGGATTCTAAGGTATTCCGGGGAATGTATCAGTATCATATTTCCCAGAATACCTTAGAAACACATGTCACGTACATCCGCATCTCTAACTGGCAGGAGGAACGTGCCCGTGTGTCTGTTTTACATATTCATCATTGCCTTGAACATTTGGAACTTCTGGCGCTGGTCAGCCGGTAAGCTCTCCTCAAGGGCATCCATCAAAAGCGCAGACTCCTCCTGCGTGAAGCTCATATTGCGACGCTTGAGCTCCTGGTTGATTTGCAGGATTTGAGGAAGAAGCTCTTCGAGCGATTGGTTCTGACTTTGCATACGGATTTGCTCGATGATGCGGAGTTTGGTGGGATGAATATTACGAAGTTTTGGATTGTTTTCGAACATAGTTCCTCCTAGGACTCTTCATTTAATATGGACATGACATCTTCATAGAGATGACAGGGTGGAGGGGCCTGGTGAGGGGCTTCCTTATTGGATGAATTTGCTTCCGGCTTGAAGGAATCAAAGCCCTGAAGATTCTGCATGGCCTGCATCATCTGCATGGTCTTTTGCATATTGCGTATGTTGTCCGCATAACCGCCGGGTAGAAATCTGCACATGTCCCTGATAAACTCCTGGGAATTTTGCGGATGACAGTCAAAGCCATGCTCAAAGATGTAGTCCGGATGGTCAAAACAGTCAAGGATTGCCTTGGTCTCCAGATATTTGATTAGAAGAATGAGAGGCTTTTTGTAGGCGTAATCCACAAAGGGAATCAAAGCCTCCAGAATAAACAAGGAGTCATCCTTCACTAAGCAGTCCAGTGGATGCGTATTCATCATAATCAAAGCTCACCAACCCTATCACTTTCAATATATGTGCGGGTGTAGAAAATAGAAGTAAAAAAGCAGGCTATTGCATGCAATAACCTGCCGGATGTTAAAAATTAGCAGCCACAGCCGCAACCGCCGCCACCCTTGTTTCCGCAGCAGAACAAAAGAATCAGGATGATCCAGATGCAATCATTTCCACAGCCGCAACCATCTCCGCCAAAGAATCCCTGACCTCCACAGTTGCACAACAAAAGTAAAATAATAATCCAGATACAAGAACAGTTATCTCCGCCACCGAAGCTAAAACCATTACCACAGCCGCAACCGCACTGTGTAGCTGACAAATCGCTCATGACTTGCCTCCTAATATTTTTCTATGCTTTATCTTATGCAACACCCCTATGGATGTGAAAAAAAGTTGCGAGACTTTGTGTGAAATGATAAGATGGTGTCGAAACATAAGAAATGGGAGAAGAATTGTGAAACATAAGGGATTTGAAAGAATCATAATGCGAAATACATTTGCCATGGTATTACCGATCATGGTTCTTTTGTTTGTCGTTGTATACTTCGGAATCTCCACGTCTTTCTTTCACAAGATTCAATGCACCAAGATGGATGCCTCTATGCTGACAGAAAAGAATCTTCAACATATGGTGAAAGAGGGGGATACCAATGTGCTTTGTGAGTTAGAGGATTTGTACTATACCGGATATGATTATATGGTAGATGGCAAATGCAAGGGCGCGTATTACTATACGCTGTTGGAGGAATCCTTGCAGTTGGTAGTGATAAAGACGAAGGAGCCGGAAGCACATATAGATAGAATGAATGTGAAAGGGCGTGTCCTTCAGGATATGGCGGCAGTAGGACATATCATAAAAGGACTTTGTGAATATGGGACATTGGATGAACAGTTGATGAGCGGATTTTATCACTCTTTTATTATCAGCGAGCCCGATTTTCCAAGTGTGTATGTAAATATTGCCTTGATTTTGCTGGTTGCTTTGGCATGTGTATATGTGGCCTTGATTACATATGTGGTATATCTTTGGACACATCCGCACAGACACCCACAGGCAAAGCAGCTTCGTGCCTATGGAAAGCGTCTGGATGTGATAGAAGAACTGGACAGACAACTGGCACAGGAGCTTTGTTTTAAATATCATGGAATTTATGTGACAACAGATTACCTGATTGCAAGATATGCCTTTCACACTGATGTGATTCGGCTGGATGATGTGCATTACCTGTCGAAGAATCAGATTGAGAACAAACGTGGCAGGATTTTGTATCGTGTGACACTTGCCAATCCTGAGACAGACCTTTTCTATGAGCTCGATTTTAAGAATGAAGGTCTGGCAGATGCTTGTGTCAGCGTGATGAAAGGCGAGTAAAAGTACTTGACACATTTTGTTTGTATGTTAAAATGTTTGGTAGCAAAAGACGAAGATGGTGCAACAAGGATTTACAAGGAATGACAGAGAGATGAGGTCACTGGCTGGAAGCCTCGTTCAGAAATTGTTTATCTCATTTTCACACCGGAGTCGCAGGTTTGAAGCATAGGTTGTAGGACTTGCCGGGTTGCGCACGACACGCGTATTGAGTGCGAAGGCAAATTGCCTTCGAATCAGGGTGGTACCGCGGATTTGATTCGTCCCTCATTGCAGGGACGTTTTTTGTTGCAAAAAAAGGCGCAAGTCCAAAAGTAAGAAAGGAAAGAAGAAGGGATACAACGATGAAAGAAAAGCTGGAAAGTATCAAAAATCAAGCATTGGAGAAAATCGCCCAGGCTCAGGATATGACAATTTTAAATGATATTAAAGTTGCGATTCTTGGAAAAAAGGGTGAGCTCACACAGGTTCTCAAAAGTATGAAGGATGTGGCTCCGGAGGATCGTCCAAAGGTTGGACAGATGGTCAATGAGGTTCGTGCCAATATTGAGCAGACCTTGGAAGAAAAGATGAAGGCAGTCAACAGCGCGCTTCGTGCAGAGAAGATGAAGCGAGAGACGATTGATGTGACATTGCCGGGCGTAAAGAAGATGGATGGACATAGACATCCAAATCAGATTGCGCTTGAAGACTTGGAACGTGTATTTATTGGTATGGGATATGAGGTAGTAGATGGTCCGGAAGTGGAATACGACAAGAACAACTTCGAGTTGCTCAACATTCCGGCAAATCATCCGGCTAAAGATGAACAGGATACCTTCTACATTACAGAGGATAAGAACATCCTGCTTCGTACACAGACATCTTCCGTACAGGCTCGTGTTATGCAGAATCAGAAACCGCCAATCCGTGTGATTTCACCGGGAAGAGTATTCCGTTCGGATGAGGTGGATGCGACACATTCACCATCCTTCCATCAGATTGAAGGTTTGGTTATCGACAAGGGCATCACAATGGCTGATTTAAAGGGAACTCTGGATCAGTTTGCAAAGGCATTCTTTGGTGAGAAGACAAAGACGAAATTCCGTCCACATCATTTCCCATTTACAGAGCCTTCTGCTGAGGTGGATATCACCTGCTTTAAGTGTGGTGGAAAGGGCTGTCGTATCTGTAAGGGTAGCGGATGGATTGAGATTTTAGGATGTGGTATGGTACATCCACATGTATTAGAAATGTGTGGCATTGATCCGGAAGAATATTCAGGCTTTGCATTTGGCATCGGTTTGGAGCGTGTTGCGCTTTTGAAGTACGAAATCGACGATATGCGACTTTTGTATGAGAATGATACCAGATTTTTGAATCAGTTTTAAATAAAGAAGAAAGAGGGAAAAAAGATGGAAACACCGATTTCATGGATTCAGGAATATGTTCCTGATTTATATGTTGAAAATATAGGCACATGTCCACAGGGGCAGACACCAATTGCAAGACAGGCAGTTGCAGATGCAATGACTTTGTCCGGTTCCCATGTGGAGATTATGGTTGAAAAGGATAAGGGACTCAAGAACATCGTAGTTGGACAGATTGAAAAGATTGAGCCACATCCGGATGCAGATAAGCTGGTGGTATGTCAGGTCAACATCGGATCCGAGATGACACAGATTGTTACCGGTGCAAAGAATGTAAAAGAGGGCGACAAGATTCCGGTTGTTTTAGATGGTGGAAGTGTGGCTCGTGAGCACGGAAGTAATGAGGCACCGGAAGGTGGAATCAAAATCAAAAAGGGTAAACTTCGTGGTATCGAGTCCAATGGTATGATGTGTGGTATCGAAGAATTGGTGCCAAACAATGATGCACTCATCGCTTATCCGGAAGCACCGGAGGATGGTGTCTATGTGTTCCCGGAGAATGAGGATGTGAAACCGGGTGATGATGCGCTCGAAGCATTGGGCTTACATGATGCAGTCATCGAATATGAGATTACTTCAAACCGTGTAGACTGCTTCTCTATGATTGGTATGGCAAGAGAGACAGCAGCAACCTTCCAAAAGACATTCCGTGAGCCTGAAATCGTTGTAAAGGGCAGCGGAGGAGATGTCAACGATTACGTAAAAGTAGATATTGAAAATACAGAGCTTTGTAAGCGTTATGTGGCACGTGTCATTACAGATATCAAGATTGGACCATCACCAAAGTGGTTGCAAAGACGCCTTGGCATGTTGGGACACAACAGCATCAACAATATTGTAGATATTACAAACTACGTATTGGAAGAGTATGGTCAGCCAATGCATTCCTATGACCTGGATAAGGTGGCAGGAAATCATATCATCGTAAAGAATGCAGCAGATGGCGATGTTGTAACAGCTTTGGATGGAAATGAATATAAGCTGGACAAGGATGTCTTGATGATTGATGATGCCGAGGGTCATTCCTGTATCGCAGGTATTATGGGACTGGGCGATTCCGGTGTGACAGAAAATACCAAGACGGTATTGTTGGAAGCTGCCTGCTTTGATGGTACGAATATTCGTCTGTCTTCA
This sequence comes from Wujia sp., assembly GCA_051879955.1. Taxonomy (GTDB): domain Bacteria; phylum Bacillota; class Clostridia; order Lachnospirales; family Lachnospiraceae; genus Coprococcus_C. The sequence goes on along the minus strand of JBJENA010000087.1, from coordinate 59,670 downwards.
AAGCGTATTGGAAATGATTCTGCTTCTTCTGCAAAGTTTGTAAAGGGATTGGATCCAAACCTTGCACTTACAGCCATGAATCGTGCATGTCAGTTGATTGAAGCGCTTGGCTGTGGTAAGGTTGTAGATGGCATCGTAGATGTGTATCCGGAACCGGTAAAGGAAAAATATCTTCCATTTGAGCCGGAAAAGATGAATCAGCTTCTTGGAACAGATGTTTCGAAAGAGGATATGCTTGCATACTTTAAGCGGTTAGAAGTGGAATATGATGAAACAACCAATCAGTTAAAGATTCCAACCTTCCGTCAGGATTTAAATTGCATGGCAGATTTGGCAGAGGAAGTTGCTCGTTTCTATGGATATGACAACATCCCTACTACCTTGCCACGTGGAGAGGCAACTTTGGGCGGAAAGAGCAAGAAAGAATTGATCAACGATATTACACGAAATATTGTGGAAGGCAATGGATTCTCAGGCGCTATGCACTACAGCTTTGAAAGTCCAAAGGTATTTGATAAGCTTTTGATTCCACAGGATAGCGATTATAGAAAAGCAATACAGATTTTAAATCCGCTGGGAGAGGATTTCTCCATTATGAGAACCTTGCCACTCAATGGTATGTTGACTTCCTTGTCAACCAATTTTAATCGTCGTAACAAGAGTGCAAGACTTTATGAGCTTGCAAATGTATACCTTCCAAAGGCACTTCCTCTGACAGAGCTTCCGGATGAGAAGATGAAGCTGACTCTTGGTATGTATGGAGAAGGCGATTTCTTCACGATGAAGGGTGTTGTGGAAGAGTTGACAGAGAAGCTTGGGTTTGCGAAGGAAGTAAGCTATGAGCCAACAACCGAGCATGTCTTCTTGCATCCGGGAAGACAGGCCAACATTGTAAAGGGAAAGCTTTCCATCGGATATATCGGACAGGTTCACCCGGAAGTTGGTGATAATTACAATGTGAAAAAAGAGCTTTATGTTGCAGTGTTGGATATGGATACAGTTACCATGCTTTCCAACTTTGACCGCAAATATGAGGGTATTGCAAAGTTCCCTAGTGTAACGAGAGACCTTGCGCTGGTTGTTGATAAGTCCATCTTCGTTGGTCAAATCGAGAAGGTCATCCGCAAATGTGGCGGAAAGCTTTTGGAAAGCTACCAGCTCTTTGATGTATACGAAGGTGAGCAGGTCGCAGCAGGAAAGAAGAGTGTGGCATATTCTCTTACATTCCGTGATAAGACAAAGACCTTGTCCGATGCAGACGTCAATCCGGTAGTGGAGAAGCTTTTGGAAGAACTTGGCAAGATGGGTATTGAGATTCGTGGTTAGTGCACGTTTCGGGAGATATTAGAAGATGAAATTATCTGATTTTTATTATGATTTACCACAGGAATTGATTGCACAGGACCCGCTGTTAAAAAGAAGCGATTCGCGTTTGATGGTGCTTCACAGAGAGGATGACAGCATCGAGCATCGGCATTTTTCGGATGTGACAGAGTATCTGAAGCCGGGAGATTGTCTGGTAATCAATGATACCAAGGTGCTTCCGGCAAGATTGATTGGACAAAAGCAGGATACGGGTGCCTCGATTGAGGTGCTCCTTTTGAAACGGCATGATGAAAATACCTGGGAGACATTGGTGAAACCCGGAAAGAAGGCAAGACCGGGTGCCAGAATTTCCTTTGGAGATGGTAAATTGATTGGTGAAGTGATAGATGTTGTGGAGGAAGGAAACCGTCTGGTACGGTTTGAATATGAAGGAATCTTTGAAGAGGTTCTTGATGAGCTGGGTCAGATGCCTCTTCCACCCTATATCACACACAAGCTCGAGGATAAGGATCGCTATCAGACGGTATATGCGGAGCATACCGGCTCGGCAGCAGCGCCTACGGCAGGGCTTCATTTTACCAAAGAGCTTTTGCAGGACATCGAGGCGATGGGCGTAAAGATTGCCAGAGTAACCTTGCATGTAGGACTTGGTACATTTCGTCCGGTCAAGGTGGATGATATTGAGAAGCATCATATGCACAGTGAGTTTTACATGATTGATGAGGAGGCAGCGCAGACGATAAATGCGTGCAAACAGGCAGGTGGGCGCATTATTTCGGTCGGTACCACGAGTACACGTACACTCGAAACCGTGGCAGATGAAGAAGGAAGGGTCCGCGCATGTAGTGGATGGACGGATATCTTTATCTATCCGGGATATACCTTCAAATTGGTGGATTGTTTGATTACCAATTTCCATTTGCCGGAATCTACGTTATTGATGCTGGTTTCTACGCTTTATAACCGAGAGGCAATCTTGAAGGCATATGAATGTGCGGTAGAAGAAAAGTATAGATTTTTCTCATTTGGAGATGCTATGCTCATCATTTAAAATACAAAGATGGAGGAAAGAATATGAAGTATTTACGACAAAGTATAAAAATGCTGCAATTTAATCTTTCTTCCATCTTTTTCTTTGAAATTTTTTACAGAGTTCTAAGCTGGGCGTTGATGGTTCCGGTTCTATATGGATTGCTAAATCTCTCCATGGAATATGCGCATGTGCCATATCTGTCAGCCGGTACCATAAACCAGTATTTTTCATCTCCGGTTACGTATATCTTTTTATTTATTATCTTTTTTCTGCTTGCTGTATTTTTGCTCATTGATTTATCGGGATTGATATATAGCATGGAGGCTTCCGTGCGTTTGGAAAAGGTGAGTGCGCTCGAAATTTTGATTTACGGTGTGAAACATGCAATTCGAGGGTTAAATCCGAAGAATTTTGGATGTATTGCATATGTGTTTTTTGTTCTTCCATTTACGTATACCCTGATGTTATCAGGATCTTTGCTTGGAATGAAGCTGCCGCAATTTTTTCAAAAGTTTTTTACGCAGTATCGATTCGGTTTGCTGATTGCACTTAGCATTTATCTGGTCATGTGTGTGACATTTGTCCGCAAATTATTTATGCTCAACTATTTTGTGATTTATGATGTGGATTACAAGCAGGCAAGTCGGATGAGCCAGGAAACCTTGAAAAAACATTGGGCTGGATTCCTGCTTGGTGTGATTATCTTGAATTTGAGTCTGACAGCGTTACTTGTATTGGTGCAGGGGTCTCTTTCGACAGGTATTACAGTGCTGATTTCGCAGTTTGTAAAAAATAGTATTGCATCAAATATATTGGATATTGTTGTGCGGATTGTTGTTGTCCTGGGCTTTATAGTTATAGCTACGATTGCAACACCGCTTATCCATGCCTATATCTGCGCACATTTTTATGAGCGGGAGGGCGATTTGGAATACAAAGAATTCAAAAAGCTTCGCATGAAGGTGTTGGCGGATCGAGAATTACCGCAAAGCTTGGAACATGCGAAAAAACGACAGAAAGGCTGGTGGATTTCAGCTGTTGTTTTGGGTACTTTATTAAACCTTGGGTATTTATATCTGAGTTTGAATGACTATGCAAACCTCCGGATTGTATATCCGAAGCGTTCAACGGTAACCGCGCACCGTGGAGCGAGTGAATATGCGCCTGAAAATACGATGATTGCGATACAGAAGGCACAGGAAGCAAATGCAGATATTATTGAAATTGATGTGCGACAGACAAAAGATGGCGAGTACGTCATCATGCATGATGAGAGTTTGCAAAGAACAGCAAATGTCAAACGTAAGGTAGGCGAAGTGGATTCTTCGTATATTCGTCAGCTTGATGTGGGGAGTTATTTTGATCGCAGCTTTGATGGTACTCCGGTTCCTACCCTGAGAGAAGTAATTGCATATGCAAAGGAACACGATCTCTATCTGAACATCGAACTAAAACCGGCAAAGACAGATCAAAATTACCTGCAGGGTATTTTGGAGATGATTGATGAATATGATTATGTGAAGCATTGTATGCTGGCTTCGCAGAACTATGGATTGTTAAAAGCAGCAAAAGAGGAAAATCCGGAAATCAAGACGGTCTATATCATGACGATGGCATTTGGTCAGTTTGGAGATATGGAAGGAATTGATGCGTTTAGTATCAAGCATACTTATATCAGTCATAATATGGTCAGCGACATTCATAAGCATGGAAAAGAAGTATATGCCTGGACCGTTCGGACAGAAGAAGATACAAAAAAGCTGTTGCTGCTGGATGTAGATAGTATCATCACCGATGATCCGGAGATGATTCGCAAATACATCGTAACAGCAAACAGCTCATTGATACAGGATTTGTTAAATCGTATCATCTCAAGCTACTAGTGGGTTGTAAAGAAGCGGTTCAGTAGCTTTTTGAGTGCTTCGTAGTCCTGTAAATGCATACATTCACAGGCAGAATGCATGGCAAGCACCGGGATTCCGATGTCACATCCGCGGATTGGAAGATAGGAAGACAGGATTGGTCCAAGTGTTTGACCGCCCGGCATACCGGAACGATTTACCGCTTTTTGAATGGCAATGTCATGCTGCTTGCACAGACTTAAGATGCAGGCACCCGATTCGCTATCACATACATAGCGTTGGGAAGCACTTGTTTTTAGAACGACACCATTTCCCAGACAAACCGGATTGGTGATATCGCTTTTTTCGCTGTAGTTTGGATGGGTTGCGTGTGCAACATCAACAGACAGGTAAAAACTGTTTTTGTCAAATTTTGTGAAAGGCTGTTCGGTAATGGCAGACAGAATCTCTCTAAGAAGCAGACTGTCCGCACCCTGTTTGGAACGACTCCCGATTTCTTCGTTATCAAAAAATGCACCCAAAACCAAAGCGTTATCAGGCGTGCTTTCCGGATTGCAAAGACTCTCTAAAATGGCGCTTACCGAGGAGAGATTGTCGATGCGGGGACTTGCTAAAAAACTGTCAGCAACTCCAACAGTGCTCGGTTGCTCGCAGATATAGAGATATAAATCAAAGTCTAAAATACAATCCTTGGATATGCCTAAAGTGTCTGCAACATAGGAAAGAAGGAAAGAAGCATCTGCTTCTTCTTTTTTTGTTCCGACCAAAGGGAGCATATGCTTTTGGATGTCGATATCATTGTCACTTGCGCCTTTTGAGAGGTGAGGGGCAAGGCTTGGGATGATGGCGATTGCTTTTTGTGAGTCAAAAAAGTGAATGTCCGGTTCAAATGGTTGTGTCCCCTGACATACAACCTTTCCGGCAAGTCCAAGTGGACGGTCAAACCAGGTGGATTTAATCAAACCACCATAGTTTTCGATATTGATTTGTCTATAACCATGACGGTCCAAATCCGGAGAGGGTTTTACCTTTAACATTGGAAAATCGGTGTGGGCACCGGCAAGACGCAGGGTGTCTGGATTTCCTTTTTTGATAAATGCAAATAGCATAGAAGAATACGGCGCAATCAAATAGCGTCCATCCGGAAGCTGGGCGGTTAGCTCGTTTTCTTCAAGCTTCCGGAATCCATGCTCCATGAGTTCATTTACGCATAGCTGTACGACTTGATATTGGGTATGCCCCTTTGATAAAAGTTTTGTAAACATAGCACTGTCCTTTCGTTTGCGTTCCCTGTTATGTTTTGGTATAATTCAGTATGTACATTTTCGTATAGAATCACTCACGTGTCAATAGATAAGAAAGGCGAAAAACATGATAGTAAAGGCAGTACGCGGTTTGTCCGGAGAAGTGACAGTTCCGGGCGACAAATCCATTTCACATAGAAGTATTATGCTTGGCTCTTTGGCCAAGGGTATCACAGAGGTAGAAGGTTTTTTACAGGGAGCAGATTGTTTGTCTTCCATTGCCTGTTTTCGGAAAATGGGCGTGCAAATTGAAAATCAGGATGGAAAGGTTCGCGTCTACGGTAAGGGCTTGCATGGCCTGTCAAAACCGGAAGGCATTTTGGATGTAGGAAATAGTGGAACAACGACCAGATTGATGTCCGGGATTCTGGCAGCGCAGAACTTTACCTCGGTTGTAAATGGAGATGCATCCATTCAGAAACGCCCGATGAAACGTATTATTACACCGCTTTCCCAAATGGGAGCCGATATTCGCAGTGAACGAGGAAATGATTGTACACCGTTGATGATTACCGGCAGTAGCCTGCATGGAATCCATTATGATTCTCCGGTTGCATCTGCACAGGTGAAATCGGCGATTTTGTTTGCAGGATTGTATGCGGATGGAGAGACGTCTGTGACAGAGCCGGAGGTGAGCCGTAATCACACGGAGCTGATGTTTGAAAGCTATGGTGTAGACATTCGCACAGAAGGAAAGACGGTTACGGTCAAGCCGGCAGAAGAATTGTATGCCAGAAAGATTGTGGTACCGGGAGATATCTCATCTGCAACCTATTTCTTAGTCGCTGCAGCGATTACACCAAACTCCTGTGTGACAGTTCGCAATGTGGGAATCAATCCGACCAGAGACGGAATCCTGAAGGTACTTTCCATGATGGGAGCAGATGTTACAATCAATAAGACATCCGGAGAAGTAGGGGAACCGACTGCCGATATCACAGTTCGTACATCGAATTTGAAGGGATGTACGGTGGAAGGCGAATTGATTCCAACCCTGATCGATGAGATTCCTGCGATTGCAATTTTGGCGTGTTTTGCAGAAGGTAAGACAGTCATCAAAGATGCAGCAGAATTGAAGGTCAAAGAATCAAATCGTATCGATGTCATGGTGCACAACCTCAAAGCGATGGGTGCAGATATCGAAGCGACAGAAGATGGAATGATCATTCGTGGAGGCGTAGCGCTTCACGGTGCCAAAATTGACAGCTTTTTGGATCATCGTGTAGCCATGAGCTTTACCATTGCCGCCATGAACGCAGAAGGCGAAACAGAGATTGTTGGTGCGCAGTGTGTGGATATCTCGTATCCGGAGTTCTACGCAGATATGAAAAAACTGGAAATAGGTGCTTGATAAGCAAAAGAAAAAGCGGAATTCCTTCCGCTTTTTCTTTATGCCTCGATAGTAGGGATATCAGAATCTGTATCAGTTCCTTCCTCTGTAGTAGCCGATTCAGAATCTTCCGGTGATAACTGGATATATCCACGATCTTCATCTTCGATTTCGATATCAAAATCATCTGTAAACAAATCATCCTCATCAAAATCATCTTCGTTATCAAAAATCTTAGGTATCTTATCTTGAAGAGTTGTCTTTACTTTTTGGATCTTATCATCCATGTTGTGATCCTGATATACCTTGGATTCACGAATCTGATCCTTGAATGCATAACACAATCCGCCGACCGCTCCAGCTGCAACTGTGAGCTTCATCAGGTTTTTCATTAACTTACCCATAATGATTCTCCTTTTTTCTTCTATGAATATTTTACCACAAATTATGAAAACTATTCTAATACAGCTTAAGGAAAAAATCAAATAATAATTCGCAGTTCACAAAAGGAATGGCATATGGTATCCTATTATAATAGTTTGAAATAGCAAGAAACAGAAAGAAGGATAAGAAATGAAAGATTTAAGAGAAACCGAAAAGAATTTTTTGTCATGTGGATGCGTGATTAGTGTTGTTGGTGTGCTGCTGATGCTGATGGGACAAAGTGTTATCGGAAAACTCAGTGTGATGGCAGGTGTGATATTTCTTGGAATTGCGGTTCGGATGATTTTGGTTCGTAAACGCAGTGAACATGGAGCGCAAAACAATGATGATGGAAAATAAGAAAGAATATTTTGAATCTTGTGTACAGTCGGAAACGGAAAAACTGACAAACTTGCATGCTGCGTTTTCACGTATATCGATGCTTCGGGTGCTGTCTTTTGTGCTGGCAGTTGTTGCACTGTCCATCGGTTTGACAGAGCATTATATGTGGCTGTGTACGATTGGTTGTTTGATGGTTTTCGCGTTTCTTGGTCTTGTAAAATACCACAATGTAATAGAGGATAAACAAAAGAATACACAGCGACGATTGCAGGTATGTCAAAGATATGTGGAACGATTTGGCGATGGCTGGAGAAGCTTTGAGGATACCGGCAAGGAATTTTTGGAAGCTCGGGATTGTGTATCTGCAGATATCGATCTTCTGGGAGACAATTCATTATATCAGTTGCTCAGCGTTTGCCACACCCCGTCAGGAAAACAGAAGTTTGCACAGAAATTAATAAAACGTATGGTCTCCCGGGAAGAAAGAGAAATGCGAAAAGCTGCAATTCGGGAACTGTCGGAAGAGATTGATTTCATGATAGATTTCGAGGTGGATGCACTTGCAACAAAGCAGGGAAAACAAAAGTTTAAGCCGGAAGAGTTTGAACAGTTTTGTGCCGATGGGGAACGTGGATATCTGCCAGGCTGGGCCAATATCGTACGCATATTGCTTCCGGTTGCGGAACTTGCGTGCATTGCCTGTTCGGTGATGGGGCTGTGCTCATTTGGATATGCGTTAGTTGGATTCCTGATTGTCCTTTCTTTTTCGTGGTTGACCAAGACCGTGACGGATCAGGTGATTTTACCGACTTATTATGTGGGTCATGTATCAAAGGAATATGAGGCTATGCTGCAGCTTGTGGCACAAAAAGAATTCGATGCTTCTTTGCTACAGGAGATGCAGAAGCTCGCAAAGGGACCACAGGGTGCTGCGCATGCATTTAGCAAACTGCGAACCATTGCACAAGGCTATAATCTTTGCTACAATCCGTTATTGCATCAGCTTTTTTCGGGATTGTTCTTATGGGATTATCAGCTTGCATTTATGGTTGGAAACTGGAAAAAGAAATATGGTAAAAATGTAGCAGGCTGTTTTTCGATGCTGGGAGATATTGAGGAGTTGATGAGTTTTTCAGTCTTGCATGTGATTCGCGATGTAAATGAAGCGCAGATTGGTGACAATCAAAACGGTCTGTATATTAAGGTTCAGGACCTGTATCATCCTCTGTTGCGACCGGAAACGATTCAGGCAAACAGTGTAGAACTTCGCAATGATATCACGATTATTACAGGTTCCAACATGTCCGGAAAGACAACGTTTTTGCGTACACTTGCTGTCAATCTGGTTCTTGCTTATTTGGGAGCGGGAGTATGTGCAAAACAGTGCGAGGCATCTGAAATGGAGCTGTTTACATCCATGCGTATCGGTGATGATGTCGTTCATGGTATTTCGACCTTCTATGCAGAGATTTTGAGAATCAAAGCAATGGCGGATTACAAGAAAGAACATAGACCAATGCTTTGTCTGATTGATGAAATCTTTAAGGGCACGAACTCTGCGGACCGTATTTTTGGTGCGCGCGAGGTCATCCGGCAACTGGCGGATGAACAGTGTATGACGATTGTCTCAACGCATGATTTTGAATTGTGCGAGATGCAGGATCGAAATGGTGTGGTTGCAGATAATTATCATTTTGAAGAGGGTTACGAAGAAGACAGACTGTGTTTTGACTACAAAATAAAGCCTGGCAGATGCACCACCAGAAATGCACGAGCCATCCTTCGTATGGTAGGTTTTTCAGTACCTGAAGAATAAATATAAACAGAATGCACAAATATTGCGTAATCGCATGTGGAAAGTGCACAAAAAATGGATGGAAATAAAGTGAAAAAATATTGTAGGTTATGCACAATGCCAATTATGAGATATTGACAAAAACGCTGTTGACTTAACAGCGTTTTTTTTATAGAATTATATGTAGTAAAAAAGGATAAAAAGGAGGATACGACATGGCACTGCCAGCAAATATTACAGCAGGATCCGATAGCAATGTATTAACGATTGCTGCATCGAACAATAAAGGATTGCTTATTCGTTTCCTGAATGAACAGGTAGAAGATGGTTTCTACGCACTTGTGATTGATTATTTAAAAGATAGTAATTTTGATTTGTCAACCATGATGGTAGACGAGGATGTAAAGGCTCAGTGTGCAAAACTGTACGAGCTGGGGGAATTCGTTGATCAGAATATTAAGGCGACCGGCCGTTATGAGATTGATGAGTGGATTGAGCCTTTATTTAAGTTTGTTTATGGTGATATTGATCCATTGGATATCGATGCTCCAATCAGTACATCCGGTATTTATCGATACAGTATTTGGTTGATTTATCTATATCAGAGAGAGATGTTTGGAGATGCTATGCGCCTGATTGGTGAGCGTATCGCACCATTGCTCATTAACCTGAGTTATCAGATTCTCGAGGATGATGACAGACCAAAGAACTTTGACAAGGCAATCATGGGTTACCTTGATTTGATCAACGTCATCATGGAGATGGGACTTCCTGCAGAAGAGGCAAAATCAGATGCATATATGAACAATTTGGAAGTCTTGTTTGATTATGTAGTAGAAGATCCTCATGTTGGAAATGATTATAAGATTCAGTTCTCAATCGGATTGTTCAATGCTTACATCAACAACAAAGACTTCAATAAGGCATTTGAATTCTATGGATTGAACGCAGAGTACATTCCAATTGACAATATGTCGGTATATGAGAGTTTCAAGGAATTGATTCGCAATACCAATTCAGCAGCAGACACAAACGTGCTCAGCCGTAGCGTTATCAATGCGATTTCAAAGCAGGAAATCTACAACAAGCGTATCGATACCTTGATTGCAGAGGTATCCGGCTTTGTTCGTAAGGTTTATCAGTATGTAGAGAATGAACCAAATATGAAGAAGAATCTTCAGATTTTGGGATCCGGTACCTCCCTGAGTGATAAGACAAACTTGTTCGAAGGTCTGTATGAGTACAATCTGGTATTCCATGAGTGTGGAATTAAGGACTTGGTAAATCAGGATAATTCCGTAAAGTCCTGGGAAGAAAAGTACGAGATTTTGGAATTGCTTTATACCACATTGAACGTTATTTTTGACGGATATAATGTATATGAGATTTCAAACAAGATTGAACATCAATATGTAGAGCTTTCCTGGATCGGTAATTATGTAAATGCAAATCCTTCTTTGTTGAAGCTGTTCTTCAGTGTAAAGGAAAAGATTAAGGCATTTAAAGTTCGTAAGAATTCCATCCTTGAGAAATCAAAGACCAATTATGAAATCAAGCGCATGATTGATGATCGTCAGAAGGCATTGGTATTTATGACTGCAGAGGATATGATTATCAATGGACTTAACAGTGGCAGAATCAACATCATCAGCAATGATTATGATCCAAAGGTTGCATTGCAGCATTTGATTAAGACTTATTCGGAAACTGTGGTACCGGCGAAGTATAAGAAACCGGAACCTCAGCACAGTGGAGGCAAGCTGTTTGGTAAGAGCTCTGCACCTGCTATGGATCCGGATTTGCAGAAACTCTTATCTGATACAAAGATTGAGGAGATGCTCCTGAAATCTGAGTGGTTATGGCATCAGTTTGAGGTTAAGGGTAAGGAACAGCAGACACCGCAGGAAAGCACATACAGTGCCGTATGTCTGGTGAAGGTTGTGGAGAAGCTTTTGGATAAGAAGGGTGGTTCCTCATCCTCTTCTACAGCTGCTCCAAACAAGAAAGTAATCATCACAAAGACAGGTAAGGTAATTGAGCTTTCGGATGAGGGTGCACAGTCATCAGGAAGTCATTCAAGTCTTCAGCCGACTGTGATTGAGAATTTGAACAATATTGTGACAATGCTCAAGGACAAGTCAGAGGCAAATGTATCTTATGTACAGTCATATGTAAATGATTGGTTAAATGCAATCGTAGCAGCGAAGCTTGATAGGGATACCATGCTTCCGTTGTATGAAGCAGAGGAATTGCGTACAAGGACATTGGTAGTGATTAAGAAGCTTCGTGCAGACTTATTATAATCAGACACAAAAAAACCTTTATCATAATTGGAGGTATCTTTCGGGATACCTCCTCTTTTTTCGAATCAGAAGTTGAGAGTGAACAGGATGGAAAAGAAACGGGAACGTATCAATGTGAATATTGAACAGGCCAGCCGAAATGTAAGCCAAAGCCATCAGATTTTCAAGATGGAGGAGGAACTGAAGAAACTGCCCAAGTCACCGGGTGTCTATATCATGCACAGCAAGTCGGATGATGTCTTGTATGTTGGAAAAGCGGTGAATCTTCATAGTCGTGTGAGACAGTATTTTCAGACGGGGCATGGGCATGGCGGTTCTGCTAAAATTGCACATATGGTGTCACAGATAGCGTATTTCGAGTATATAGTGACCGGGTCTGAGATGGAGGCCTTGGTCTTAGAGTGCAATCTGATTAAGTCTTATCGTCCAAAATACAACACGCTCATGACGGATGACAAAGGATATCCATATATCCGTGTGACGGTGGAGGAGGATTTTCCGCGGTTTCAGTACAGTCATACCATGAAACGGGATCGCGCAAAGTATTTTGGACCGTATACCAATGCAAAAGCGGTCAAAGATATTTTGGAATTGATCAATAAACTGTACCATCTGCGGACCTGCAACAAACGTCTTCCGCAGGAGATCGGAAAGGACAGACCGTGTCTGTATTATCAGATTGGACAGTGTAAGGCGCCTTGCTATGGATATATATCAAAAGAGGATTACGGTTTGCAGGTCCAACAGGCAATCTCATTTTTGAATGGAAATTATAAGGAGATTTTGTCTCGGCTGACTCAGGAGATGAAAGACTATGCGCAGGAGATGGAATTTGAAAAGGCGGCTGAAGTTCGTGATTTAATCGAAAGTATCCGTCATATTGAAGATAAACAGCAGATGAGCAAATCCAGTGGAGAGGACCGGGATGTGATTGCCTATGCATCCAATGAAAAGGATACGGTTGTATCGATTTTCTTTGTGCGGGAAGGGAAATTGGTTGGAAGAGAACACCATCATATGAACAGTGGAAATCAGGACAATCCTTCAGAGGTTATGAATGCGTTTGTAAAACAGTATTACAGCGGGATTCCCATGTTGCCAAAGGAGATTGTTGTATCCGTGCTTCCTCAGGAGGAAGAGATTCTGACAGAGTATTTTAGTCAGAGAAGAGGACGCCAGGTAAAATTTGTCGTTCCTCAAAAGGGGGATAAACGAAAGCTTCTGGATCTTGCCGGTGAGAATGCTGCACTGGTTCTTCAACAGGATGTAGAACGAATCAAACGACAGGAAAAGCGTACGGTTGGTGCATGTCAGGAGATTGCCAAAATCGTAGGAATCAAAGACGCGTTTCGGATGGAAGCGTATGATATATCCAATATTTCCGGTGTGTTGTCTGTGGCATCCATGGTTGTGTTTGAACAGGGAAAACCGAAGAAGAATGCCTATCGAAAGTTTCGACTACGTACGGTAACGGGACCGGACGATTATGCGTCTATGAAGGAAGTATTGACTAGAAGGTTTACAGATGAGAAAATGGACGTGTTGCCGGATGTCATCATGATGGATGGAGGAAAAGGCCAGGTACATGTGGCACAGATGGTGCTCGACAGTCTGGGTATAGAGATTCCGATTTGCGGTATGGTAAAGGATGATAATCACAGGACCAGGGGATTGTATTATCAGGACAAAGAGGTCACTTTTGAAAAAGGCAGTGAGGCGATGCTATTGGTAACTGCGATACAGGATGAAGCCCATCGATTTGCCATTACGTATCACCGGCAGCTTCGCAGTCAGAATCAGGTGCATTCCGTATTGGATGAGATACCGGGAGTTGGGGAGCGTCGTAGAAAAGCATTATTGAAGCACTTCAAGAATATCGAAGCAATTCGTGATGCGCAAGTCGATGCACTTGCTTCTTTGCCGGAAATACCGGAGAGTGTGGCAAGACAGATTTATGCTTTTTTCCATAAAGAAAAAGAGTCATAAGGAGGAGATTATGTTTCGTATTTTTTATCCCAAAGAATACTATGACAGCACATATCATATTGATTTTGAGACCTATTATAAAAAGGGATATCGTGGCGTGTTATTTGATGTAGATAATACGTTGGTAGAACACGACCAGCCTGCGACACAGGAGGCCATTGCTTTGATTCAGAAACTAAAGGCGATTGGGTTTGGTGTCTGCTTTGTCTCAAACAATGATGAAGAAAGAGTTAAGAAATTCAATGATGCAGTACATGCGAAATATGTATACAAAGCCGGGAAACCTTTGGCAAAGGGATACGAAAGAGCAATGAAAAAAATCGGAACCACAAAGGATAATACGTTGTTTGTGGGGGATCAGCTGTTTACTGATATCTGGGGCGCAAACAATGCCGGGTTGCACAGTATCTTAGTGTTGCCGATTGCAAAGCATGAGGAGATTCAGATTGTATTAAAGAGAATTCCGGAAAAGCTAATCCTGCACTATTATCTAAAGAACCATGAAATCAAAAAAAGAACGCTCTAGAAGCGTTCTTTTTCTATATCAATTAAGCCATCTTGTTTACAGCAAGTGTAAGACGAGATACCTTTCTAGCTGCGTTGTTCTTGTGGTAGATACCCTTTGATGCAGCCTTGTTAATCTCACTGATTGCAGCTTTCAAAGCAACCTCAGCAGCAGCCTTATCATTCTCTGCGATTGCAAGCTCAACCTTCTTTACCATAGTCTTAATCTTAGACTTGATCATCTTGTTTCTCAATGTTTTTGTCTCGATAACGAGAATTCTCTTCTTTGCGGATTTGATATTAGCCAAATCAGACACCTCCATCATACATAATAATATTTCTTTTATAATTATCACAACGGTCAAGACACGAACAACCTATCCACACCACTAGATACGTTGGACCAGTGAAAATTTTCTAATTGTGTTCACACACAATCCATAGAATAGCAAACATCAAAAATACTGTCAATACTTTTTCACTAAAAAAGCCAAATTATGAGGAATAATCCTTTATCATCTTGTCATAATCTTCAATTGGCATTGGCTTTGCAAATAAGAAGCCCTGACCAATCTCACAGTCAATCGAACGTAACATATCCAATTGTTCGACGGTTTCGATTCCTTCGCTGACAACCCGGATATCCAAGGTGTGTGCCATCTCGATAATACTGCGAAGAATGCTGACTGCATTTTTGTCATTGGTTGCAGAGCGCGACAGGAAGTCGTGGTCAAGCTTGATGACATCAATCGGCAGATCTTTAAGCAGTGTCAAAGAGGAATAACCGGTTCCGAAATCATCCATATTGATAATGAAATCCATTGATTTTAATTTGTTAAGTACCTGAATCATCTGTGCATAATTCTCTGTAAAGATACTTTCTGTAATCTCGAACTCAATATAATGATGCGGAATGTAGTATCGCTCTACAATTTCCTGAACCTTTGCCAAAAACTCCGGATGGGAGAGTGTGACGCGGGATAAGTTTACTGAAAATGGAATGACATAGATGTCATTGTCTAAGTATCTGCGAATCGATTTACAAGCCTGTTCAAGCATAAAACAGTCAATCTGATAGATGAATCCGTTTTTCTCGAAGGATGGAATAAAGGCTGCCGGTTCCAAAAATCCCTTGGATGGAGACAGCCAGCGAACCAGAAGCTCTCCACCAATCAGACTCTTCGATACGATATCGTACTTTGGTTGTACATAAGCACAGAATTCGTTGTTTTCCAAAGCACCATGAATGCTGTTTTCCAACTGGGCTTCGTTCAATACCTTCTTGTGATATTCATCATCGTAGAATGCATAGCTGACACCCATAGATGCATCAATCGATTTGCCGGCCATCATAGCGCGGTCCACCAATCGGTTGATGCTATAGCTGTGCATGGTCTCATCGATAATCAAAATACCGGTTGTGAAATCCACAATGAAACGGTCCTGAATTAACAGGCAGGCATCATGAACTTCTGATTTTATGCTGTTAAATGTCTGCATAAACTGTTCTTCTGCTTTGTAGTGAAGGAGCATGATGTAGGTGTCGCTGATGACACGGGCAAAGCATTCCCCTTCCTGCAGATATTTGTTTAAGGTGTCGGCAACTGCACACAAGGTCTGATCGCCGATTTTATGTCCGTAGGTTTCGTTAATATATTTGAAATTCTTAATATTAAAATAGAACATGACATAGTCGGTATTTGGATTCTCGTTTAAGATTTCCTGCGCATCGACCTTGAACTTTTCGAAGTTTGCATATCCGGTTACGATGTCTCGGTATGAGGCTTCGGTAATGCGTTTTTCGATATTCATATTCTGTTCTAATTCTTTCTTTAGTTGCTCTGCCTTCGTTTCCTTATGCGTGGTTGTGGAAATCAGGAATGCGTTTGTTCCGTTGTTCCAGCTGATGCTGGTCATGTGGACATCGAGATTTTCATCCAAAACCTTGTTGTGCTTGATACACGTTGCTGTCTGATTGCTATCAGATAACTTGTGTAATGGGCAGTCGTGACAAGGGGACGATAGTCCCTGTAAACAGTTGTAGCATTTTGTCTTTAATGAAACATTTGGATAATACTCTCTGGTGCATTCATTAAAATACATCACTTCATAGCTGTCTTTATCAACCACAATCATCGGATTTTGCACCAAATCAAAGGCTTTAATGGTATCCTCGCGAAGGGAGGACATATGCTTGCTCGCCTGCTTGGAAACGACAGCTTCCCCGAGCAAACGGAAAATCTGTTTGAAGTAGGAGAGTGTATGTGTACTCCAGGAAGTCTCGGAATTCATGGAGTAAAAGCTGATATACCCGGTTCGTTTTCCGTTGTATTTGATTTCGTACTGCATGAGCTTCTTGGTGCCCTCAGACCTTGGATTCATGGAAGCAGCAGTCAGTTTAATCAGTGAAGTGTCAGAGGAATAGGTAATTCCGTCTGCAGACATGGCGGCAAGTTCTTCGAATATGGTTGCCGGTGTATGCTGGCGCATCTGCATGTCAGAAGGAATTCCTTCCTTACACCATTGATGCGTGCAATCGACAAAGTTCCGCTGGAATCCATATTCCCAGATGCAGATTTTGTCGATATCAAAATTCTTTCCGATGAGAGCAAGTGCCTGTTCGATAGCAGAATAGGTATTTGTGCTTGCAAACAGGGTTGCCAACAGATTGTCAAACAACACGTCATCCTTGGAATGTTCGGCAGGCGTATCGTTTCGGTTGTTGACATACTGTGCACGCTCCATATTATCTTCATAACAAAAATATGTATTTTTGCCGTTGAGCTTTGCCTGATACAGTGCGGTATCTGCATTTTCCAAAAGAACACTGTAAGGAATCTGTTCGTTCGTCGCAGCGATACCGATACTGAGAGTCACCTTGCAGGAATCGGTGCCTGGATAAAGTGCGCGCAACCTGTCAGCGATTAAGGTTGCTTTTTCACATGCGAGCTGCTTGTCTAACACATCACTTAGGAACAGGCAGAATTCATCACCACCGAGACGTCCTGCGATTCCGTATTCTCCTTTGTATTCCTGCAGCGTGTTTGCAATATCAACGATGACTTCGTCACCTTTTAAATGGCCGTAAGTATCATTGATTTTTTTGAAGTCATCAATGTCGACGAGCATCAGAATATTATAGCTGTTGCCATTTAAGGCACGCAACGATTCTTTGATTTTGCCTTCCGTCGTCACTTTGTTGTAAAGCCCTGTCATCTGGTCAGTTTCCGCACGGGTTAAGAGCTTTTGCTGTTCCACCTTTTGTGTGTGAATATTGCGCAAAAGTCCCACAACACGGAGTGGATTTCCTGACTCGTCGTAAATGGTTGAAAAAGTGGAAAAATACCATTGGAATCCACCATTTCTGGTATTTAATTTAAATTCTGTTGAGTGATATTCTGTGCCTGTTTTTGCCAGATAGAACAATTCATTGATGGCGTTTTGAGTATCGTAGGATACCAGACCCTGCTTCAACATATTTTCTGTTGGGTTTTCGATGACGTTTTCCCCTTCGAAGATGTGATTGAACTTCTCAGCAAACGTAATCGTGTCACTGGCAATATCATATTCGTAAGGAAGCTCTTCGGAAATATCTGAGATGATGAGATATTTTTGTTCCTCGAGCATAGCCTTCATCTCCGCAATTTTCAGATTGGTAATATCTGACATAACAAGGTTTACAACCGGGAAACCCTGCTGCGACTCACCGGCGCGTGCCAGGACTGCGTTTACCCACTTGATGTTGCCGTTTGCACACTGGATTCTAAAGTTCACGATTTTGGAATTTTGATCCTCTGTAAGGTCAGCTAATGCTTCAATCACGACAGCCAGATCTTCGCCGAGAACCAGTTGAAGGGTGCTCTTGCCAAATTTATCCTGATAATCTTTCTTGGAATATCCGCACATATCATAAAAGAAATTGTTTGCCCACAACAAAGAAAGATTGTTGTCGAGCAGATGTTTGCTTACACCACTTGGTACGGTGTTTGCAAAAATTTCAAGATCCGTTTTTGCACGTGCGGTTTCGCTCGCAGCACTTTCCAGATTGGTAATATCCGTAAAAACGCATTGCAGGACATCTCGTCCGTCATTTAAGGAAAAGGCCTGCGCGTTACACAATACAGTGAGAACCGAACCATTTTTGGTAACGATACGGTGCTGTACACTGACGAGGTTGGAAATGCTCAGCTGATAGTTGATGGAAGCTATGACTTCCGTAAAATCTTCTACATATAACAAATTATCCAGGGTGCAGATTTTTTTGGACAACTCTCTTGGTGAGTAGCCTGTCATCATGCAAAGACCCTGGTCAAAATCCAAAATATTGTAAGGGGCATCCGTTTCAAGGACAAAGGTTGCCACGTTGTTTTCAGCTAACAAATTACTGGTTGTCATAATCTTCTCACCACCTTAACAAATTACTATCATCTATTATAGTCGAAAACAGGCTTTCTTACAAGTCAGCAATTCTCTTGAAAAAAAAGAGAAAAATTGGTGTATTCGCACATAAAAAATGTTGAAATAAATGCTTTACTTTTTGTTTGTTTTCGCATATAATACACGTAATTATGAACAAAAAGGCGTTGAAGGAGACTGCCCACAACAGGACATGACAGGGAAGATGGTCGTAGACTGAGAGCCATCTCATGACACCATGTGAAGCACAACACTACCGGAGCTGATATGCTGAAGCCTACATGGAAACTAAGAGGTCTAGGTATATACGGAAATCCACGTTACGGATACAAGAGAGGAATCTGATACGTTTCGGATTCAAAGCGGGTGGTACCGCGGATGTATGAAAACATTCGTCCCGAGGTCGTAATTGACCTCGGGATTTTCTTTTTATCAAACGTGAATTTCGTGGTCGAAAAGGAAGCAATATAGTAAAAAGGAGATTGAAAATGGAAGCAAACATTTACAGAGACATGACAATGGCTCAGGTTTCAGAAGAGCTGGTAGGTAAGGAAATTCGTCTGGCAGGATGGGTAGAGAATATTCGTGACCACGGAGGAGTTTCTTTTGTGGATTTGAGAGATATGTATGGTGTGATGCAGGTGGTTATGCGTGACACTTCTTTGTTAAGCGGTATCACAAAGGAGGAGTGTATCAGCGTGGAAGGTCTTGTCGAGCATCGTGATGAGGAAACCTACAATCCGAAGATTCCAACCGGAACCATCGAGTTAGAAGCACATAAGGTAGACATTTTGGGAAGAGTGTATCGTCAGCTTCCATTTGAAGTGACAACTTCCAAGGAAGTTCGTGAGGATGTACGTTTGAAGTATCGTTACCTTGACCTGCGTAACCGCAAGGTAAAGGAAAATATGATATTCCGTTCCAATGTCATTGCATTTTTGCGTCAGAAGATGACAGAGCTTGGATTTATGGAGATACAGACACCGATTTTGTGTGCGTCTTCTCCGGAGGGTGCACGTGACTATATCGTGCCATCAAGAAGATACAAGGGTAAGTTCTACGCACTTCCACAGGCTCCACAGCAGTACAAGCAGTTGTTGATGGTGTCCGGATTTGACCGTTATTTCCAGATTGCGCCATGTTTCCGTGACGAGGATGCGAGAGCAGACCGTTCACCGGGAGAATTCTATCAGTTGGACTTTGAGATGAGCTTTGCAACTCAGGAAGATGTATTCAAGGTTGGTGAAGAAGTGCTTACAGCGACCTTTGAAAAGTTTGCACCAAAAGGATTTGAAGTAACACAGGCACCATATCCAATCATCAGTTACAAGCAGGCAATGCTTGAGTATGGTACAGATAAGCCGGATCTTCGCAATCCACTCCGTATCATTGATGTCACGGAGTTTTTCCAGAGATGCAGCTTTGCACCATTCCATGGCAAGACAGTTCGTGCCATTCGTGTAGAGAAGAAGCTTTCAAAGGGGCAGCACGAGAAGATGCTCAAGTTTGCACAGTCCATTGGAATGGGTGGTCTTGGATACCTTGAAGTATTGGAAGATGGAAGCTACAAGGGACCAATTGATAAGTTTATTCCGGAAGATATGAAGCAGGAGCTCAAAGACCTTGCAGGTTTGAAGGAGCTTGATACCATCTTCTTCATCGCAGATACCGAATATCAGGCATCCGTTTTTGCGGGTCAGATTCGTACAGAGCTTGGTAATCGTTTAGATTTGCTGGAGAAGAATGCATACCGCTTCTGCTATATCAATGACTTCCCGATGTTTGAGTACAATCAGGAAGAAAAGAAGATTGGATTTACACACAACCCATTCTCTATGCCACAGGGTGGTTTGGAGGCATTAAATGAGAAGGACCCACTGGATATCCTTGCATATCAGTATGATATCGTATGTAATGGTGTGGAGCTTTCGTCAGGTGCTGTTCGTAACCACGATATGCAGATTATGGAGAAGGCATTTGAGATTGCAGGCTATGATAAGTCCGTCTTAGAGGAGAAGTTTGGAGCACTTTACAATGCATTCCAGTTTGGTGCACCACCACATGCAGGTATGGCACCGGGTGTGGATCGTATGATTATGCTTCTTCGCAATGAAGAAAATATCCGTGAGGTTATTCCATTCCCTATGAGTGGAACCGCACAGGATTTGATGTGTGGCGCTCCAAATGAGGTCACAGAGCAGCAGCTTAGAGAGGTACACATCAAGGTTCGCAGTTAATGAAAGTGACGCATGAAGGTCATGACGTGTTAGCAAAAACCTGGAAATAGAATCAAGAATAGGAGGCAGCATATGACAATTACAGATGAAACAATTGACTATGTCGGTATCCTGGCAAAGCTCGAATTATCCGAAGAGGAGAAAGAACAGGCGAAGAAGGATATGTCCAATATGTTGGAGTATGTTGGAAAGCTTGATGAGCTTGATACAGATTCCGTAGAGGCAATGAGCCATGCATTCCCGGTTTCCAATGTGTTCCGTGAGGATGTGGTAACCAATGGAGAAGACAGAGAACATCTTTTGGCAAACGCACCGGAGCAAAAAGATGGATGTTACAAAGTTCCGAAGACTTTTGACTAAAGGGGGATGCGCACATGGAAGCAAAAGAAATCATGAAGCTGACAGCTGTGCAGCTTGGAAAGAAAATCAAAGAAAAAGAAATTAGTGTAATAGATGCAACAAAAGCCTGTTTGGACCGTATTGAGGCGCTCGATAAGGAATACAACTGTTTTGTAACCGTAGATACAGAGGGTGCATGGAAACAGGCGGAAGAGATTCAGAAGAAAATTGATGCAGGTGTGCTTACCGGACCACTTGCCGGTGTGCCGGTTGCAATCAAAGATAATATGTGTATCGATGGCATGCTCACAACCTGTTCGTCAAAGATATTGAGTAATTTTGTACCAACCTATACAGCAACTGCAGTGGAGAAATTGCAGGAAGCAGGAGCTGTTATTATCGGTAAGACCAACATGGATGAGTTTGCGATGGGAAGTACCACAGAGACTTCTTACTATGGCATCACAAAGAATCCATGGGACAGCAACAAGGTCCCGGGCGGTTCTTCCGGTGGTTCCGCTGCAGCAGTTGCAGCAGAGGAGGTGCCATTTGCGCTTGGAAGCGATACAGGTGGTTCTATTCGTCAGCCGGCCAGCTTCTGCGGTGTAACAGGTATCAAGCCAACCTATGGAAGAGTTTCTCGTTATGGTTTGATTGCATATGGTTCTTCTTTGGATCAGATTGGACCACTTGCAAAGGATGTGACAGACTGTGCCACGATTTTGGAGACTATCTGTCAATATGATGAGAAGGATTCAACCTCTTATAAAGAGGCAGCTTGCGATTTTACCAGTGCATTGGTTGATGATGTAAAGGGTATGCAGATTGGTATCCCAAGGGATTACTTTGCAGAGGGTATTGATCCGGAGGTAAAGGAAAAGGTACTTGCGGCAGCAAAGGTACTCGAGGAAAAGGGTGCTATCGTGGAAGAATTCGATTTGGGTATGGTAGAATATGCAATTCCTGCATATTACATCATTGCTTCTGCGGAAGCTTCTTCTAACCTGGAGCGTTTTGACGGCGTAAAATACGGTTATCGTACCGCTGAGTACACAGATCTTCACAATATGTATAAGAAGACACGTTCAGAGGGATTTGGTGCGGAGGTAAAGCGTAGAATTATGCTTGGTTCTTTCGTATTGAGTTCCGGATATTATGATGCATATTATGTAAAGGCACTTAAGACAAAGGCATTGATTAAGAAAGCCTTTGATGATGCATTTGCAAAATATGATGTAATTTTAGGTCCGGTTGCTCCAACCACTGCATTGAAACAGGGAGAATCCTTAAGTGATCCACTCAAGATGTATCTGGGAGATATCTATACCGTATCGGTAAACCTCGCAGGTATTCCGGGTATTTCGATTCCATGTGGATATGATAAGGATGGTATGCCGGTTGGTTTACAGCTTTTGGGTCAGACCTTTGACGAGAAGGCGATTATCCGTGCTGCATACGCGTATGAATGTACACGTCCATACAAGAGACCGGAAGCATTGACAGAAAGGGGGCTGTAAGTATGAGTAAGACATATGAAACCGTCATCGGATTGGAAGTCCATGTAGAGCTTGCAACAAAGACAAAGATTTTCTGTGGATGTTCTACAGAATTTGGTGGAGCCCCGAATACACATACCTGCCCGGTATGTACCGGTATGCCCGGTTCTTTGCCGGTGCTCAATAAAGGGGTTGTAGAAAAGGCAATCGCAGTTGGTCTTGCGACAAACTGTACCATCACACAGAATTGTAAATTTGACCGAAAGAATTATTTCTATCCGGACAACCCACAGAATTATCAGATTTCACAGCTGTACTATCCAATCTGCAGGGATGGTAAGGTAGAAATTGAAGTGGATGGAAAGAAGAAATTTGTCCGCATCCATGAAATTCATATGGAAGAGGATGCCGGTAAACTGGTACATGATCCATATACCGACAGTTCTTTGGTTGACTATAACCGTTCGGGTGTACCTTTGATTGAGATTGTATCGGAGCCGGATATGCGCTCGGCAGAGGAGGTTATCGCATACCTTGATAAGCTTCGTTTGATTATCCAATATCTCGGAGCTTCTGATTGCAAGCTCAACGAGGGTTCTATGCGTGCAGATGTCAATTTGTCTGTACGCGAAGTGGGAACAGAAGAATTCGGTACACGTACAGAGATGAAAAACCTCAATTCCTTCAAGGCAATCGCAAGAGCGATTGAGAACGAGAAGGAAAGACAGATAGATTTGCTTGAAAGTGGCGAACCGGTCATTCAGGAGACCAGACGCTGGGATGATACAAAGGAATATTCGTATGCGATGCGTTCCAAGGAGGATGCACAGGATTACAGATATTTTCCGGACCCGGATCTGGTTCCGATTATTATCAGCGATAGCTGGTTGGAAGAAATCAAAAGCCGTCAGCCGGAGCTTCGCGACGAGAAGCGTATTCGTTATAAGGAAGAGTATGATATCCCTGAGTATGATATCGATATTTTGACCAATTCCAAGAAGCTTGCAGATATCTTTGAAGAGGCAATCGCACTTGGTGCAGCGCCTAAGAAGGTATCAAACTGGCTGATGGTTGAAACGATGCGTTTGATGAAAGATGCTTCCATGGATCCGGATGATTTGAAATTCTCTGCAAAGAATCTTGCAACCATTATCCGTTTGGTAGATGAGAAGGTCATCAATGGAACCGTAGCAAAGGAAGTATTTGAAAAGGTATTTGCAGAAGATATTGATCCGGAAGCATACATTGAAGAACATGGTCTTAAGACCGTCAACGATGAGGGTGCACTCCGTACCGTAATTCTTGATGTTATGGCGAACAATCCAAAGTCGGTAGAAGACTACAAGGGCGGTAAGGAAAAGGCAATTGGTGCTCTTGTAGGACAGACGATGAAGGCGATGCAGGGAAAGGCTGATCCGGGTGAGGTAAATCGTATCCTCAGAGAAGAATTGGCGAAATAACCGGAAATGAGAGATGAAAAGCTATGATTTCGTGTAGAGATATTTTGAATCTTAAATTGGATGGCGTGGAGCTGATTGCGGGTGAGAGTGGTCTCAACCGGATGGTATCCTGGACGTATCTGTGTCAGACGAAACCATACAGTGAGCATATGAACCAGGGCAATTTTGCCCTGGTTGTTATTGATTATGTAAGATTTAATATCGAACAGGCATATGAAACGATGCTTGAATTGTATGAGCTTGGCATATCCGGATACGCGATATCCATCGTGGATGATAGGGAGAAGGTTCCGCAGTATTTTATAGATAAGGCGAATGAACTGGAACTTCCCTTTTTTTATGTTCGATGGGAAGGGGCTCCGTTTGTCGATATCGACCAGAGTATCGGAAATTTGATTTTAGAGAGTGAAAACCAAAGTAAAAAAACAGGTGATTATCTGTATAATCTACTGTTTGGATATGATGTAAACAGTAAGTATGTAGAGAAGATATCCGGACAGTTTGGACTTGATTTTTCGGTTCCGCACAGAGTGGGAATCATCGTGGTAGACCGTAAATATGGAAACAATCTCGAACAGGATGAGCATCTGTATGAATACTATGCCAACACCTTGAACCGAGAGGTTTTGGAGATGGAAGACAAGCCGATGTTCATGCGTTTTTTGAACAAATTTGTTCTGTTGTTTGAAGCGACCAAAGAGAAGAAAACAGAACATGAAATAGAGAAAATGCTTCGATACATCGATGGACAGCCTGCATTTAAGGATAAGATCCGGGCAACCTGTATATTGGGTGGAACCTACAGTAATCCGAGTGATTATGGACGAAGTTATCAGGAAGCAAAAAGCCTGATTCCGAAGAAAAATATTTTGCCAAATCCAAAAGGTAAAAAGGTGCTCAGTGCAAGTGCGATGGGTATCTACAAGTTTATGTTCAACAGTGGCAATCAAACAGAGATTATGAGTTATTGTGAAGAAAAGCTTCACAAGCTGGATGAATATGACCGGGCCAACGGTACATATCTGCAGGATACATTGGTGGCTTATTACATGAACGGATTCAATACAACCAAAACGGCAGAGGCTTTGTTTATACACAGAAATTCCCTGCAGTACCGGTTATCCAAGATTGAAGATCTGTTGGAAATAGAATTGGATGATTATATGGAATATCTCGATTTGGTAAATTGCATATTGGTAAAGAGATTGATGTTCAATTGATACTGTGCAAAGTGACAACTCATATTGTGCAAATTTGAAGTTGAAATAAAATGGATTCTTGATAAAATAAGACCATCAAAAGCAAAGGCGCTGATGAAACGAAAGTTTCGTCGGCGCTTTTTCTTATAGCATAACTAAAAAGGAGGACACAATTATGACAAAAAGAAGTTTTAGAAAGAAATGGATTGCAGTGGTAGGCGTTGCAGCAATGACAATGGCTATGTTAAGCGGATGTGGAAAGGCGAAAGAAGAAAGCAAGAGTGATAAGGTGTTAAGAGTTGGAATGGAATGTGCATATGCTCCATTTAACTGGACACAGGAAGCAGATAGTACACCAAACGGAAGTAAGGCAGTTAAAATATATGACTCTGACTATTATGCATATGGATATGACGTTGCAGTTGCTCAGAAGATTGCGGATGAGCTTGGATATGAGCTTGAGGTACATAAGGTAGAGTGGTCTTCCATTGGTATTTCGATGGATGCCGGAGATTATGATTGTATCATTGCCGGTATGGGTAAGACAGCAGAGAGAGAGGCTTCTTATTCCTTCACAAGTCCATATTACTACAGAGATAACTGTATTGTAGTAAAGAAGGGTAGCCCATATGAAAATGTAACCGGACTTTCACAGTTAAACGATACCGGTTGTGTTCTTACTACACAGCTTGGAACCGGTTGGATTCCTCTTCTCGATCAGGTTAAGGGAGCGGTGACAGGATCTAATTTTGAAACGACTTCAGAGTGCTTTATGGCAATTATGAATGGTGTGGCAGATGTATGTATCGTCGATTTGCCAACCGCAAAGTCTGCAGCACTTTCCAACCCGGATCTGGTTATCATCCAGCTTGACGAAAGCGATTCCTTTACAGGTGATGATGAGATGGTAAATGTATGTATCGCAACCAGAAAGGATGATACAGCATTGAGAGACAAGATTCAGGGTGCTATGGATACGATTGGTTGGAACGATAAGGCAAAGATGGATGCGTTGATGGATGAAGTGTTAACACAGCAGCCGGCTGCGAACTAAATTGTGGATATAGGGAGAAGCTTTGAGCTTCTCCCTGTATAAAAAAACAGAGTATATACTCGGAAGTGAGGAACGTTATGGAACATATTTTGATGTCAATAACTGCACCGGAAAGTTCCTTGGAGTGGACATTATTTCTTGCGAAGAAGTATGCGAACATGTTTTTTCAGGGAACGTTAATTACACTGTATATTGCAGTTATAGGAACCCTGATTGGTTTTGTTCTTGGATATATTATAGGTCTTATTCAGGATGCAAAGATCAGTAAGGGAGATAATATATTTAAGAAAATTATACTTAGAGTCGTAAAAATAATCGCTTCTGCCTATGTGGAAGTGTTCAGAGATACTCCGATGATCGTTCAAGCGATGATTGTATATTATGGATTGAAGACAGTTGGTATTTCACTCACACCCGTGTTTGCCGGAATTCTTTGTACCTTGCTCAACACAGGTGCGTATATGGCAGAGACGGTAAGAGCCGGTATTGGTTCTATTGATCTTGGACAGCGTGAGGGCGCCTGGGCACTTGGAATGTCACCATTTAAGACGATGTTATTTATTGTACTTCCACAGGCATTTAAAAATATCATTCCCGAGATGGCAAATACTTTTTTGACAAATCTCAAGATGACTTCTGTATTGAACGTCATTGCAGTGCAGGAATTGTTTATGGCGGCTAAGACAGTTGGTGGAAATTACTATAGGTATTTCGAGTCATATCTTGTTATCGCGGCTATCTATTTTGTCCTTTGTTTTGTATTTAACAAGGTGTTTATCTTCCTTGAGAAGCGGATGAAAGGCAAGGATGATTATGTGCTTGCGGTAGAGTTTATGGATGACAGTCAGTAGGAGGCAGGAAGCAAGGGAGGAACCGGTATGAATGATTCGATTATAACCATAGACGACCTGAGTAAATCTTTTGGAGATCATCAGGTGTTGAGAAAAATAGATATAGATGTAAAGCCCGGAGAAGTGATTTGTATCGTGGGCTCTTCGGGTTCGGGAAAATCCACACTTTTAAGATGTATCAATAAATTGGAACGTCAGACAAGCGGACGGATTATGTACCACGGCAAAGAGGTACGTGATGTGCAAAGGGACATCAACGAATATCGTTCCAAGGTGGGAATGGTGTTCCAGTCTTTTAATCTTTTCAATAATCTTACGGTTTTGGAAAACTGCATGATATGTACCAGGAAGGTGTTGCATGTCTCAAAGGCAGAAGCTTATGACCGTGCCATTGAGCATCTGAAAGAGGTTGGAATGGCACCGTATATCAATGCAAAGCCATCGCAGCTTTCCGGTGGACAAAAGCAGAGAGTGGCAATTGCCAGATCACTTTGTATGAATCCGGAGGTATTGTTGTTCGATGAGCCTACATCAGCACTGGATCCGGAAATGGTAGGTGAGGTTTTGAATGTCATGAAAGAATTGGCAAAGACCGGACTTACGATGATTATAGTCACGCATGAGATGGCATTTGCCCGGGATGTGTCAACCAGAACAATTTTTATGGACCAGGGATATGTGGCTGAGGATGCAGCTCCATCCGAGTTGTTTACAAACCCTAAAAATCCGAGAACAAGAGAATTTCTTAAGAGATATTTAGCGGGTTAGGAAGGTGAAAAAATGGATAATTTTGTTGTGACATTTGCAAGAGGTTTTGGAACCGGGGGAAAAGAGATCGCTTCAAAGCTCGCTGCAGATCTTGGTATTCATTGTTATGAAAACAGAATTCTGACTCTGGCAAGTCAGTTGAGCGGACTCGATGAGAAGGTGTTTCAGGAAGTGAATGAGAAGATGAGAGTGAGTGGTTTTTCAAGCTTTCTCAAAGGACTTCCTAGGGCAAAAAGCTATATTGCAAGAAATGAAAAGTTTAAATCAGACGACAAGCTGTTTGAATACCAGAGCCAGATTATAAAAAACCTGGCCGACAACGAGTCGTGTGTGATAGTTGGTAAGTGTGCGGATTATGTACTTAGAGGCAGACGCAACGTAGTGAGTGTCTACATCGAAGCACCAAGAAACTTTTGTGTGCAAAGAACGATGGAACATATGGGTGTTACAAAAGCGGTTGCAGCATCAACCATAGAGCAGACGGATAAATTCAGAGCAGATTACTACAAATATTATACACATGGTAATTACTGGACCAATCCCGTGAATTATGACATGACACTCAATAGCGAAAAGGTTGGAATTGACGAGTGTGTAAAGGTGATTGAACAATATCTGATTATCAAGGGCTTGATTACCCCTGACAGAATAAAAAAAGCTGACAGTGATGAACTGCCACATAAGTAAGGAGGCATAGGACATGAAATTAAAGGATACAGGATTCACAAAACAGGATATAAAAGACAAAGTAAATAAGTACATGATTGAAACTTATGAGCGTTTTGATTTTTTGGCAGAAACAGCAGAGGGAATGTACATCTATGATGAGGAGGGAACACCTTATCTGGATTTCTACGCAGGTATCGCAGTAAACAATGCGGGAAACAGAAATCCCAAGGTGGTTGCAGCCGTGAAGGATCAGGTGGATGATGTCATGCATACATTTAACTATCCGTATACAATCCCACAGGCATTGCTCGCAGAAAAGGTCTGTACCACCCTTGGAATGGACAAGATTTTTTATCAGAATTCAGGAACAGAGGCCAATGAGGCCATGATTAAGATGGCCAGAAAATATGGAATCGAAAAATACGGTCCGAACAAATATCATATTGTGACAGCAAAGATGGGATTCCATGGAAGAACCTTTGGAGCAATGTCTGCGACCGGTCAGCCCGGAAATGGATGTCAGGTCGGATTTGGTCCGATGACATACGGATTTTCCTATGCACCTTACAATAATCTCGAAGCATTCAAAGCAGCCTGTACGGAAAATACAATTGCGATTATGATTGAGCCTGTACAGGGTGAGGGTGGTGTGAATCCGGCGACTATGGAATTTATGAAAGGACTTAGAGAATTCTGTGATGAAAATGGAATGCTGCTTTTGCTTGACGAGGTTCAGACCGGATGGTGCAGAACAGGAGCGGTGATGTCCTATATGAATTATGGTGTGAAGCCGGATATTGTTTCCATGGCCAAGGGTCTTGGTGGTGGAATGCCGATTGGTGCCATCTGTGCGACAGAGGAAGTTGCAAAGGCATTTTCAGCAGGTTCACATGGAACTACCTTTGGCGGTCATCCGGTTTCCTGTGCGGCAGCGCTTGCGGAAGTAGAGGAATTGTTAAGCAGGGATCTTGCCGGAAACGCAAAAGAGATGGGTGATTATTTTGCGGAGAAACTGGGAGAAGTTCCACATGTAAAAGAAGTTCGTCACCAGGGCCTTTTAGTTGGTGTGGAATTTGATGATACAATCGGTGGAGTGGATGTGAAACATGGTTGTTTAGACAGAAAACTTTTGATTACAGCGATTGGAGCACATATTATCCGTATGGTTCCGCCATTGATTGTCACCAAAGAGGAATGTGATAAGGCAGTAGAGATTATCAAAGAAACCGTTGAAGCTTTGAGCTGATTAAGTGAGCAAAAGAGGTGAAAAGAAGGATGGAAACATTTTCATTTTCAATTCCACAAAATATTATGGTCGGCAAAGGGACATTTTCAAAATTGCCGGAGGTTTCAAAGCAGTTAGGTGGAGGACATGCGATGATCCTATCAGGACCAAGCTTGTATAAGCATGGCTTGGTCGATAAGGCAGTGAAATATCTTGGGGAAGCAAATATCGAGGCAGATATATTCACAGAGATTGAAGCAAATCCTTCTGTTGATACGGTCGACAAGGCGACACAGGCATATATAGAGTCCGGAGCTGATTTTATTGTGGCTCTGGGAGGCGGTTCACCGATGGATGTTGCAAAGGCTGTGGCTGTTGTTGCAAAATACGGGGGCTCCATCATTGATTATGAAGGTGCTGGTAAGGTGCCTGGTAAGATTGTTCCCATGATTGCGATTCCTACAACGGCTGGAACCGGTTCGGAGGTAACGGCATTTTCGGTCATAACTGATCACAGTCGAGATTACAAGCTTACGGTATTTAGCTACGAATTGTTACCGGAATATGCATTGCTTGATCCGCAGTTGATTACAACAACTCCTGCAGCTGTGGCAGCGGCATGCGGAATCGATGCATTTATTCATGCGGAGGAAGCATATGTTTCGAAAGCGGCGTCTCCTTTTTCAGAGGCAATGAGTGAGAAAGCCATGGAATTGATTGGCAAATCCATCAGAGCGTTTGTAAAGGATCGAAGCAATCTTGAGGCAGCGGAGGATATGCTGGTTGGTTCCCTGTTTGCGGGAATTGCATTTTCGTTTGCCAGACTTGGAAATGTGCATGCCATGAGTCATCCGATTAGTGCATATTTTGATGTGCCACATGGGGTTGCAAATGCAGTGCTGTTACCAAGTGTTGTGGAATACAATGCACCGGCGGATCATGGAAAATATAGAAAGATCTATAACTATATTTCTACTAAGAAAATGGATGAAAATCAATTTGAGTCTGGCATGCTGGTTAAGGAAATCAAACAGCTGTGCAGGGATATAGGGATTCCGGAAGGAATTTTAGCAGCTGTGAAAAAGGTTGAAAAATTCCGTTTTATTGAAGTCGAAGAAATAAAAGACAAGATTGTCCCAATGGCAATTGATGCTATGAAGAGTGGCAATATTTTGGTAAATCCGGTTCCTTCGAGTCAGCAGGATATTGAGGCACTTTATAAGAAGGCTCTGTAATAGTAAAATTTTATACATTTATATCAATGCTCTGTCATTTTGGCAGAGCATTTGTTATTATGGAAATATATTTGTGTGAAGCGTGAATAATAAAGGAGAGCGTATGAAAAAGGAAGGATATTACTCTACCGGAGAGTTTATGAAGCTTGCGAATGTGACAAAGAAGACGATTCGCTATTATGATGAAAAAAATATTTTGAAGCCTTCTTTCGTGACAGAAAGTGGAGCGAGATTCTATACGGATCGCGATTTGGCGAAGCTTCAGCAGATTCTGCTTTTGAAATATCTGGGGTTTTCACTTGGCGATATCAAGGAGATGCAGGTGGATGATGCGGATAAGCATTTCCTCAACAATTCTCTTCATATTCAATTGAAACTGGTAGAAGACCGAATCGAACAGCTTCAGCTGGTAGCCAATACTTTGCGGGAAGCGACCGGAGATATTCGTGCCCAGCAGGATGTGGATTGGAAAAAGCTGTTTGAACTCATACATGTCACAGATTTGGAGGCAACACTCAAGAATCAGTATAAAAATGCTTCCAATATCATGGCACGTATTAACCTTCACAAATACTATTCTGTGAATCCGCAGGGATGGTTTTCGTGGATTTTTGATTTGCTGGAATTAAAACCGGGTCAGAAGATTTTGGAGCTTGGCTGTGGAGCCGGAGATATCTGGGTGGAAAATCGCCATCGACTGGTAGATGGGATAGAAATAACCGTTTCGGATATTTCAGATGGTATGCTGCGTGATGCCAGAAGAGAAATCGGCATGGAGGAACCGGTTTTTTCTTATCAGGTTTGTGGCTGTGAAGAAATTCCTTACGAGGATGCATCATTTGATTTGGTGATTGCAAATCATGTATTGTTTTATTGTGAGGATATCACAAAAGCCTGTCAGGAAATTGCAAGAGTCCTAAAACCGGGAGGAAGGCTTGTCTGCGGCACCTATGGAAATAAACATATGATGGAGGTAAGCCAATTGGTTGCGGAATTTGATGATCGGATTGTGCTTGCTGCCGAAAACCTGTATGAACGCTTTGGTAAGGAGAATGGTGCAAAGCTTTTACATCCTTTCTTTTCGGAGATAACCTGGCAAGCATACGAGGATGCATTGGAAGTGACAGAACCGGAACCTTTGATTTCCTATGTGTTATCCTGTCATGGAAATCAGAACCAGTATATTGCGGATCGATACCGGGATTTTCGGTCATTTATGAAGAAAAAATTGAAACAGCCATTTCACATTACAAAAGATGCCGGTGTATTTCTTGCAAAAAAATAAAAAAGTACTTGACTATGCCCTAAGGGCACCATTTATAATGCAAGCAGAACGAAAAATGTTTATCTAAGGAGGAAAAAAATGAGAACGTATTTGGTAACTGGAGGAGCTGGATTTATCGGCTCAAATTACATTCACTACATGTTTAAGAAGTATGACAATGAAATTCGCATTATCAATGTGGATGCTTTGACATACGCAGGAAATCTCGAGAATTTAAAAGATATTGAAAATCGTGAAAACTACACATTTGTAAAGGCAGATATCTGTGATAAGGAAGCGATTGCAAAGATTTTTGCAGAAAATGACATTGACCGTGTCGTACATTTTGCAGCAGAGTCACATGTAGACAGAAGTATCAAGAATCCGGAAGTATTTGTTCAGACAAACGTATTGGGAACTGCAGTTATGCTCAACTGTGCAAAGGCTGCATGGGAGCTTCCGGAAGGTGGATTTAAGGAAGACAAGAAGTTCTTGCATGTTTCAACTGATGAAGTATATGGCTCTTTGCCGGATGATGACAATGCATTCTTCTACGAGACTTCTCCATATGAGCCACACAGTCCATACTCAGCAAGTAAGGCAAGCTCAGATATGCTGGTAAAGGCATATATGGATACCTATAAATTCCCTGCCAATATCACAAATTGCAGTAACAACTATGGTCCATATCAGTTCCCTGAGAAATTGATTCCACTCATTATCAACAACGCATTGCAGGGTAAAAAGCTTCCGGTTTATGGAGATGGAAAGAATGTTCGTGACTGGTTGTATGTAGAGGATCATGCCAAGGCCATCGATATGGTACAGGAACAGGGCAGATTGTTTGAAACATACAATATCGGTGGACACAATGAGAAGCAGAATATTGAGATTATTCATATTATTCTTGACACCTTGCAGGAGATGCTTCCGGACGGTGATCCAAGAAAAGAATTGGTATCTGAGAACCTCATCACTTATGTAGAGGATCGTAAGGGGCATGACAGAAGATACGCCATCGCACCGGATAAGATTAAGGCAGAGATTGGCTGGTACCCGGAGACCATGTTCGCAGAGGGAATCAAAAAGACCATCGCATGGTTCTTCGAACACGAAGACTGGATGAAGAACGTAACCAGTGGCGATTACCAGAAGTATTATAGTGAGATGTACGAAAATAAATAAGACGTACGCGTTATGTGTGCACGTCTTATTATAGAGAAATGTGCATCAGAAGATAGTAAAAATTCTACGTGAAATAAATCGCGGATTATGATAAAATGAAAGAAGGAGATTTTATGAAGGGAATTATTTTGGCCGGAGGTTCCGGTACACGTTTATACCCATTGACAAAGGCAGTGTCCAAGCAGATTATGCCGGTATATGACAAGCCGATGATCTATTATCCATTGTCAACCTTGATGTTGGCAGGAATTCGTGAGGTGTTGATTATTTCAACCCCAAGAGATCTTCCGGTATTTGAGGAGTTGTTTGGTGACGGTTCGCAGTTAGGAATGAGTTTTTCCTATGCAGTGCAGGAAACACCAAGAGGACTTGCAGATGCATTTATCATCGGAGAAGATTTTATCGGAGCAGATAGTGTGGCATTGGTATTGGGAGACAATATCTTCTATGGACAGAGCTTTTCTTCTGTGCTCAGACGTGCAGCAAGTAGAGATAAGGGAGCAACCATTTTTGGATACTATGTGAAGGATCCGCGGGAATATGGGGTTGTCGAATTTGATGAGAATGGCAAGGCACTTTCCATCGAGGAAAAGCCGGAGCATCCAAAGTCTAATTATGCGGTTCCGGGATTGTATTTCTATGACAATGATGTCGTAGAAATCGCAAAGAATGTGAAGCCTTCCGCACGTGGAGAAATCGAAATCACTTCTGTAAATAACGCATATCTCGAGCGTGGAGATTTGATGGTAGAGACACTTGGAAGAGGCTTTGCATGGCTTGACACCGGAAATCATGATATGCTTTTAGATGCAGCAGACTTTGTGTCAGCATTCCAAAAACGTCAGGGACTTTACATTTCATGTATTGAGGAGATTGCATATAAACGTGGCTTTATATCCAAAGAGCAGCTGTTGAAACTGGCTGAGCCATTGATGAAGACAGCTTACGGACAGTATCTGGTCGATGTTGCAAACGGCTTATAAACGCTTATAAGATGGGATACGGGAGGAGAAGGTCTATGAATAAAAAGTCGATGTATAAAAGACTACAGGCATGGATGCTTGTAGGTGTAATGCTGGTGGTGGGGTTGTGCACCTTCCGGGTGGAACCTGTGAAAGCCGCAAAAAAGATGGGAATTACCTATACGACACATATGCAGACCTTCGGAGACAGCAAGGGCTGGGTGTCTGACGGAAAAACCTCCGGGTATGCCGGCAAAGGGAAATACATGGATGCGGTGCGAATCAAGCTGACAGGAGATGCCTACGACGGCGGGGTGCGTTACAAGGTCCTTATGAAAGACTACGGTTGGAAGGATTGGTCAAAGGATGGCGCAACAAACGGAAACCGTGGAAAGAAAAAGCAAATCGAGGGCATCGAGATTGAACTTACCGGTGAGGTTGCGGATTATTATGAGGTCGCTTATCGTATATACAGTCAGGGAAAAGGCTGGCTTGCCTGGACAAAAAATGGCAAATATACCGGGGTGACTGGGAAGCGTGTAGAAGCGCTTCAAGTAAAACTCGTTCCCAAAAATAAAATCACCAATATGGGTATCACTTATCGGACAAAGACAAAGTCTGCAGGATGGAAATCCTGGAAGAAGAACGGTGCAGCCAACGGTTCGATAGGAAAAAATATGGAATACATGCAGATTAAGCTGCTCGGTAACAAGCTCAGTGGCGGTGTGGATTACAGAACTTATGTTAAGGGCAGTGGATGGGAAAAGAAAAAGGTAAGCAACGCAGCTGTATCGGGAAAAAGTGGAAGTGGAAAAGTGATACAGGCAGTTCAGATTTCCCTTTACGGTGATGTCGCGATTTTTTATGATGTTTATTACAGAACCTATGTAAAAGGTTTCGGATGGCTTGGCTGGGTGAAAAACGGTGCCAAATCAGGAACCACAAAAGCTTCCGGCAGTATGCAGGCGATTGAGATAAAGCTTGTGAAGCATGGAAGCGATGTGAGTCAGTATGAAGGTGGAAAGTCGGGATTTGAGGCTGGTACTTCTTCCGGAACTTCCACAGGAGAAGAAGGAGGCAATACTTCATCAAGTAGTGATGCAACGGCAAAGCAAAAAGAAGTGTTGAATCTTTGTAATGCATACCGGGCTGAAAATGGAGTGTCCGTCACGCTTAGTATGGATGACAAATTGACACAGGCTGCCAATATCCGTGCAAAGGAAATTGCTGAAAAGTTTGATCATACACGTCCAAATGGAACGACCTGTTTTACGGTATTAGATGATGTGGGATATGCATATATGTGCTGTGGTGAAAATATTGCAGCAGGTCAGCCAAGTGCAGACAAGGTTATGGCTGCATGGGAGAATTCGCAAGGACATAGACAAAATATTTTGAATTCAAAATACAAAAAAGTCGGAATTGGATACTACGAGGATCCGACAAAACCATATAGATATTATTGGGTTCAGATTTTTGCCGATTAATGAAAAAGAAAGCGCATCTGCGAGAGCAGATGCGTTTTGCATTGTATGCTATAATCTGTAGCCATTTTTTTCAAGAAGGACACGGGCTGTAAATACAGAATCGTTTCCTTCTTTATTTTTTACCGGAGCAAATTCCGTATCCCGGTCAATTTCGAAAACCAGACAGTCGTCCATTTTGTAGATCAGATCGAGTGCCAAGGTCTCAAACTTAAAAGCATTGACATCTTCCGGATCTACGATTGCATTTGTAGAAAGGTCATAATATGGAACCTTTTTCTTTACGACATGCAATGGCATGGACTCATTTAAGGTATCCTGTAACCGCTTGATAGGGAAAAGATAGTTCAACGTCACACCGTAGCCATAGGCAAGACTTCCGTCCGGATTGGTTGCATTTCGCATTTCATCGGATAGCTCGTAGTACTCTACGATATAAGGCTTTCCGTTTGCTTTGCACATCGCACCTACTTTTTCTTCTGCATTCGCTTTGCGAACCACCTTTGAACCACTCATCTTTCCACTTTGAATGGTTGCACCTAGAAATACAGGATCTGCAATACGCTGTAAAACATTGTCTACAGAGAAGACATTGATCCATTCAATGTCTGAATGGACAATATCCGGAAGCAAACCGGCCTTTTGCATAGAAGAAAACCAACCGCCGTTTCCGTTTGGAGACAACGCCAATGTGTTTTCACTGTTCAAAAGAACCTTTCCTTCAAAATCTGTAGCAGGATTCATCTCCTGAATGAAGAAGTGAATATAGTCACGATTGTATCCAAAGTAGTCGTGTTCTTCGAAGAAAGAAACCGTGTCTTGATAGTTAATGTCACTGGTCATGATGTAAAACGGAATCCAGGTGTCGGTCATTGTTACGACATCCATGGTATGCTCGATTAATAATTCAAAAATATACAAATCTCTTGTGATACCCACGTTGAAACATCCCTTTGGCTTGTCAAAGCCAAGTCTGGTTCCCTGACCACCTGCCAAGAGCAAAAGACACAGCTTTCCATCTCTTATGGCATCACAACCAATTTTGCGAAGCTCTTCTTTTCTTTCTTCGATTTGGTCTATAGACATAGCGTCTGTACGGACATCAATTGGTTCAATGACTTTTTCTTCCGTGTCATGGAAGGAAGGGTCCAAATACTGTAAAAATCCCCAATTAATTTCTTCAATCTGATTACCTAATATTTTCAATTGTGCATCGGATAGTTGGTCTGCATATTGCAGAAGATGCGTTTGTTTCTTCTCTTTTAGCAAACGTTTCAATGCATCAAGATTCATGTGTTTTCTCCTTTTTGCATACAAAGTTACAAGGAGTATAACATATAGTTAAAATGATTACAATAAGTCCAAAATGGCAAACTTCGAAATGTGGGTTGTATTTTTTTGTTGAATCATGTATCATATATGGACAGAAATGGGGATAGAACACTCTTACAAACTTTTTTCAAAAGGAAGGATTGGAATATGAGTAGACATAAAGAAAAAGAAGGCTTAAGTGCAAATGCAAAATGGGGCATTGCATTTTTGGTTGAATTAGTGATTCTGGTAGTGATGGTGGTTGGTTATGTGTTCTTTTACGCAAACCGCAAATTAGAAACCATCAATCGTCCGTTAGAATGGGATGATAGTAAAGAAAACCTTTCCATCAATGTGGAGAGTAATGAGGCGCAAAAGGGATTCCAGACGATTGCGTTGTTCGGTATCGACTCCCGTAGTGTGAACTCTATGGCGGAGGGAAACCGAAGCGATTCCATTATTATTGCAAGTATTAATAATGACACCAAGGAAGTAAAGTTGGTTTCTGTATATCGTGATACTTTGTTGTTAGTAGACCACAATGGTGGTGTCACAACAAAGATTACGCATGCGTATGCATATGGCGGACCGGAGATGGCGGTTAAGGCATTGAATGCAAACCTTGATCTTCAGATTACGGATTTCGTAACTGTCAACTTTGCTGCACTGGCACAGGCGATTGATGCGCTTGGCGGAATTACAATCGATGTACGTGAGGCAGAGCTTACAATGCTTAACGCATGTATTACAGAACAGATGGGAATTACCGGAGTATATTCTGACGGCGTATTTTCTGCAGGAACACAGCTGTTAAATGGTACACAGGCGACAGGATGGGCACGTATTCGTAGTACCGACCAGGGTGATATCACTCGTACAGAGCGTCAGAGAACGGTCATTGCAAAGATGATTCAGAAGGCAAAAAGCTCAGATCTTGCAACTGTAAACAACATCATTGATGTGGTATTTCCAAATATCTATACAAGCTTAGATAAGAAGGAATTGATGGATCTTGCAGCAAGTATTTTCAGCTATAAACTGGGTGATACGTTGGGATTCCCGATGGCATATGGCGCGATTACTACGGAGGCAAAGGGATCTATCCTTGTGCCGGCTGATTTGACCAATAATGTTTCAGTCCTGCATGAATTCCTGTTTGGAACAGCAGGTTATAGTCCTTCATCCGTCGTGCAAAATACAAGTGTATCGATTCAAAATGAAACAGGTGTTGGAGCGCAGACCATTGATCTAAACATCTTCAATCCACCGGAATAAGAACGAATATAGAAAGAATGTCAGCATCAACCTAGGTTGGTGCTGATTTTATGAAGAAGAGGAAGTTATTATGGTACATACAGAAGTAAATGAATTAAAGAAAAATCTTACGATTACGAATTGCTGCATTCACAAGGTGGCAGGCTGCTATGTAGATACGGAGAAGCAGTTGCATCCTGTGAATCATGATATATTTTTGTCCTTGCAGGAGGAAGACCAGCATAAGTACTTTGATTTGATCAAGAGGGGATTGTCCGGAACGATAGGCAGGAACCTTCTGAATATGGAGTTTGAATCCACACAGATTCGGGATGACCTGCTGGCACTGAAGAAGACAGAGCTAAAGGATGAGCAGGTACTTCAAAGCTTTTATGCGAAGATTCGCGATTCCTACGATTATCTGGATAATTACTATATTTTGATGTTTTATTCTGTGTATGATGTGGTGGGAAAGACGGAAAATGGTGAATTCATGGAAGATACATCCGACACAGTTTACGACTTTGTTTTGACACTTATCTGTCCACTCAAGCCATCGAAGGCGGGGTTGATGTATAATCCAGTCGACAATTCGATTGAAAATGCAATTCGAAACATGATGGTAGAGCCTCCAATGCACAGCTTCTTGTATCCCGCATTTACAGATCGTGCAACAGACATTCATCACTTGCTGTATTATTCGAAAAAGGCAAATGAACTAAATGACCGCTTCGTGGAGGAGTGTCTGGGCTGTAAATTGGTTGCAACTGCACAGGAACAGTCCGAAATCTTCGTAGCTGCGATGGAATCCATTGAAGAGACCAGCTTCGACAAAATCAAGTCTGTGTATACGAATATTCAGGAATACCAGGAAGAACACAAGGATGACCCGGAGGAGCAAATCATCGACCGACAGACCAGCAGACGCTTGCTCGAAAACAGTGGGTTTACGCAGGACGAAATCGAAGTCTTTCAGGACAATTTTATTCCGGACTCGAAAGAGACAGAGACGAAACAGGAGATTATGCCGTCCAATATTCTGGCAGGCAAGAAAATGAAAATCAAAACCGGGACAGCAGAGATTGTGGTTCCCAATGCGCAGTCCGATTACGTGGATATACGCAAGATTGATGGTAAAAACTGCATCGTAATTGAAATCAATGATGAGGTGACCGTGAACGGAATCCGCGTGAACAAATTCTAAAGATATATGTAAAAAAGCTGTCGTACGGGATTGTACGGCAGCTTTTTATAATGTATTGACTTGTTTTAGATGTGTGTCAGATGAGCGACGGGAAGATAGGTAGGAATTCCATCCTCTATATCGACAGATACTTCTCCTACAACGAGTGGTTTTAAGTAATCAACCATCTCCCGGGTTACATCGTGATGGTCTTCGGTAATCCATGAAACCGGAACTTCCTTGGCTTTGTTTGCAATCTCACAAACCGGTTTTCCGGATAAGGTGTAAGCATATTCTGCAGTATCTGTACGTGCCAATGTCACCATCAATCCGGACTGCCCCTGTGTGGCAAGTGTAACTGCATACTTTCCGGATTCGAAGCTTTCTGACAGGTCGGTTGCACTTGCCAGATGTCCCGCGCAACGCTGTAAGACATTGATTTCTACGGAACGAACCTTGATGCCGAGTGTATCCTTGACTATATATTCCAGGGCCTTTCCGGCTCCGCTTAATTGTGCATGTCCGAATTTATCAGCAGCTGCGCTGGTAGCACTGATATAGTTGCCATCCTTGTCGCGAATCCCTTCTGATACTGCAACGATGACATTTTTGTACTGTGCAACCTTTTCTCTTAAGTCGGTAATGAACTGCTCCTTATCAAAAGCAACCTCCGGAAGATAAATCAGGTGAGGTGCCATACTGAATTCATTGCGGGCAAGTACACTTGCAGCTGTAAGCCATCCGGCATCACGTCCCATAATCTCAATGATGTTAACACTCTGTAAGTCATAAATGTAAGTGTCATATGCAATTTCTCGGATGGAAGCAGCGATATATTTGGCTGCAGAACCAAAGCCCGGAGTGTGGTCGGTCTGAACTAAATCATTGTCTATCGTCTTTGGAATACCGATGATGCGGATATCATAGGAAATACTTTCCGCATAGGCGGAAAGCTTTGCAACTGTATCCATCGAATCATTACCACCAATATAATAAAATGCATCGATATCATATTCTTGGAAAATGGAGAAAATTTCTTCGTACATC
The DNA here is from genome assembly GCA_051879955.1 of Wujia sp. GTDB lineage: Bacteria > Bacillota > Clostridia > Lachnospirales > Lachnospiraceae > Coprococcus_C. The sequence continues at coordinate 18,823 of JBJENA010000087.1, read as the reverse complement.
GCCTGGTCTTCCTGCATATCAGGAAGCTTGAAACGACAAGAGCCAAGATACATGGCCGGTGTACGGGTAAGCTTTTCAATAAATGCATCATCCTTGTCAGAAAGATCCAGAAAATTCTTTTTCAACACGCCTTGAATACCATGGACAGCGCCATAGATATGACTATAGATTCCACTGTGGATAGCACCGGATAAGACACCGGCGAGGGATGCATTGATTGCGGCTGTTGGACCGCCGGATTGTGCTACGATACAATTTTTTTTCATATAATCTGCTCCAATCTGAAATATCACTTGTAAATAACATACAAATTAACAATACCATATATTAGTGTAAAACTCCATATAAAAACAAAAGAAATAAACATGAAACTTCATGTATATTTACTTGAAAAATACATATACTTAGGATATAATCAAAATATAAATTTTGAATTACATATATATCTGGAATGTTCGATAATTCCTGTTATTTTTGAACCTACATTTACTTTAAAAGGGATTCCTAATCTGTAGATGGATGTCAAGCCTCCGTTGTAGTGGAAGGCAGAAGTCTACATGCGGTTGCCCACCTAGCGAAAGCTAGGAGTCAAAAGACAGGAACCGGCATCCCGGATATATATTTTTTTTGAGAAAAAGGATCGATATGTGGAAAAAAATCTGGAATTTTATACAGGATTTCGCGAAGAAATCATCGCAGGATGGTATACCGGCATATGCGGCGCAGGTTGCCTTTTTTGTGATGTTATCCTTTTTCCCGTTTATCATGCTTCTTGCAATTTTTGCATCTAAGATTTCGTTTATGAACGCAGACATCGTGGGATATATATTGAATTTGGTGCCGGATGGCTTAGAGGGATATATGGCAGATATTATCAACGATGTAGTAAGTATCAATGTACAGTCATTTACGGTTGTCACGGTGCTGATTAGTTTGTGGTCAGCTGCAAAAGGAATGCAGACTCTTTCCAAAGGACTTAACAAGATTTATGGCGTGGAGGAAACAAAGAACTTCTTTATTGTTCGACTCCTGTGTTCGTTTTATACATTTATATTTATGATTTTGTGTCTTATAGCGATGGTGTTGCATGTCTTTGGTTCGCAGATAGGTCATCGGGTGATTGACGCCTATCCCTCACTTGCGAAGGCAACGCTTTTGATATTGAGTCTGAAAAATGTATTCACGTTTTTGATTATATTTATCTTTTTGCTTTTGATGTATTATAAGCTTCCAAATCGAAAGGGTCATGTGCGCCATGAACTGACGGGAGCGGCAATCGCGGCATTAATCTGGATGCTGATGACAGGCTTGTTTTCTTTGTATATCCGCTATGCTGCGAAGACATCCAAGATGTACGGAAGTATGACCTCATTGGCGATGATTGTGATTTGGATGTATATTGGTATGCAGATTGTGTTATATGGTGCGCAGATCAATTATTACATGTCTGGATTTATCGAGAAAGAAAGAGATAAACAACTCCAGAGAAAAGCACAAAAGGATGGTAAGAACTGCTAGGCACTATAGGTTGACACTCAAAAATGGATATGAGATAATCAAACAATCATAAACACAAGAAAAATTAAGAAAACGGAGGAACGAAATATGTATGGCTTTGAAGAAATTTCAGGATTTGATCCGGAGGTAGCGGCAGCTATGACAGCTGAGATTCAGCGTCAGAATGACAACATTGAGTTGATTGCTTCTGAGAACATTGTATCAAAGGCTGTGATGGCAGCGATGGGAAGTCCGCTGACAAATAAGTATGCGGAAGGATATCCTGGAAAGAGATATTACGGTGGATGTGAGCATGTGGATGTTGTTGAGGATTTGGCAAGAGAGCGTGCAAAGGAATTGTTCGGATGTGAATATGTCAATGTTCAGCCACACTCAGGTGCACAGGCAAATATGGCAGTCTTCTTCGCAATCATGGAGCCGGGTGATACCTTTATGGGAATGAATCTGGCACATGGCGGTCACTTGACACATGGTTCACCGGTTAACTTATCGGGAAAGTATTTTAATGTCGTTCCTTACGGAGTAAATGATGACGGATTTATCGATTATGATGAAGTGCTTCGCATCGCAAAAGAGTGCAAGCCGAAGTTGATTGTCGCAGGTGCATCTGCATATGCGCGTGCGATTGATTTCAAACGATTCCGTGAAATTGCAGACGAAGTTGGCGCTGTATTGATGGTTGATATGGCACATATCGCAGGCCTTGTTGCAGCAGGTGTTCATGAGAGTCCAATCCCATATGCACATGTTACAACAACAACGACACACAAGACACTTCGTGGACCACGTGGTGGAATGATCCTTTCCAGCAACGAAGTAAATGAGAAGTACAACTTCAATAAGGCAGTGTTCCCAGGTATCCAGGGTGGTCCTTTGATGCATGTGATTGCCGGTAAGGCAGTGTGTCTCAAGGAAGCTTTGTCACCAGAGTACAAGGCATATCAGCAGCAGGTAGTAAAGAACGCAGCTTGCCTTGCACAGGCTTTGCAGGAGCGTGGATTTAAGATTGTATCCGGTGGAACAGATAATCATTTGATGCTGGTTGATTTGCAGAATCTGGATATGACAGGAAAGGAAGTCGAAAAGCTTCTTGACAGTGTACATATTACTGCAAACAAGAATACCGTACCAAATGATCCGAAGTCACCATTTGTAACAAGTGGTATTCGTCTGGGAACTCCGGCTATCACAACCAGAGGTGCCAAGGAAGATGACATGATTGTGATTGCAGATGCCATCAAGGCTGCAGTAATTGATAAAGACAATGAAAAGGCAATGGAACTTGTAAAGAGCATTACAGACAAGTATCCTCTTTACAAATAAGAACCTCCATTGCTGTGTGAGGAAAGGTGATTATGGACAATAATCAGAACAACCCAAACAACGAAAGTCAAAACAATGACAATCGACAAAATGATAACAAAAAGAAACCAAACAGAACCACCATACTATTAATTGTGTCGGTGGTTCTGACACTTATGTGCTGGCAGGGCTATGCCATGATGAAAAATGCCAACCGGGAGAAAATCAGCTATGACAAATTTTTGCAGATGCTCAAGGATGATGAGGTTTCAGAAGTGAAGCTTTACAAGGACCGGATGGTTTTTCAGCCGATTTCCAAGGAAACCGGTGCAAAGCTGGCACAGAGTTATTACGTGATTCGGACCAGTGATTACAGGATTATAGATCGTTTGGAAGAGGCGGGCGTCGAGTTCGAGGAGATAGATGAAGGCAAAAATGCAGTGCTAACTTCTATCTTGTCATATGTAGTGATGATCGGAGCGTTTTACTTCCTGATGACGATGGTCATGCGAAACATGGGAAAAAATGGCATGGCGAAAAGCAATGCCAAGATGTATGTAGAGAAGAAAACAGGCGTGAACTTTGAGGATGTGGCCGGACAGGAGGAAGCAAAGGAATCTCTGTGGGAGATGGTCGATTTTCTGGACAATCCAAAGAGATATCTGGATATCGGTGCAAAGCTTCCAAAGGGCGCACTCCTTGTAGGACCTCCGGGAACCGGTAAGACTTTGCTTGCAAAGGCAGTGGCCGGAGAGGCGAATGTTCCGTTTTTCTCTCTATCCGGTTCCGAATTCGTAGAGATGTATGTCGGAGTCGGAGCGAGTCGTGTGCGTGACCTGTTCAAAAAGGCAAATACGATGGCTCCTTGTATCATCTTCATCGATGAGATTGATGCCATTGGCCGAAGTCGTGATACCCGTCACAGTGGCGGTGATTCCGAGCGCGAGCAGACGCTGAATCAGTTGCTTTCGGAGATGGATGGATTTGACAGCTCCAAGGGAATTATCGTACTGGCTGCAACCAATCGTCCGGAGGTTTTGGATAAAGCGTTACTTCGTCCGGGACGATTTGATCGAAGAATCATCGTATCCAAACCGGATATGCAAGGACGTATCGATACCCTGAAGGTACATTCCAAGGCAGTAAAGATGGACGAAACCGTAGATTTCAAGGAACTTGCACTTGCGACCTCCGGTGCAGTGGGAGCAGACCTTGCCAATATCGTGAATGAAGCTGCGTTATTGGCAGTTCGCAATAAGCGGGATTTGGTATCACAAAAAGATATGATTGCGGCGATTGAAGTTGTATTTGCAGGAAAAGAAAAGAAGGAAAAGCTGCTTTCTCCAAAGGAGAAGAAGATTGTAGCCTACCACGAGGTGGGACATGCTTTGGTTGCAGCTTTGCAGAAAAATACGGTGCCGATTCAGAGAATTACGATTGTCCCAAGAACCACAGGTGCATTGGGCTATGTATGGCAGGTGCCGGAAGAGGAAAAACAGCTCGAAAGCAAGCAGGAGATGGAAGAAAATATCGTGACATTTCTTGCAGGCCGTGCAGCGGAGGAATTGAAGTTTGATTCTGTGACCAATGGTGCAAGCAATGATATTGAAAAGGCGACGAATATTGCCAGAACCATGGTGACGATGTATGGTATGTCGGATAAATTCGGTATGGTACAGTTGGAAGGTGTGACCGGTGAATATTTGGATCAGCGTCGCGTGCTCAATTGTTCTTCAGAAACTGAGACTAAGGTAGATACTGAGGTCAAGAATATGATCAAAGTAAGCTACGAAAAGGCATACAAACTCTTAAAGAAAAACATTACCACATTGGATGCCATTGCGCAGGTGCTCTATGAAAAAGAAAACTTAAGTGGCAAGGAATTCATGGAATTGTTTGAGAAATACCAGCATGTAAAGCTGCAAGATACAAAGGCGGATGAATAAATTGGATTATAATTTTTATGCAACCATATCAAGAATGAAATATATCGAGCGGTGGGCGTTGATGCGAAATACCTATCCGGAGACCTTGTCAGAGCACAGTCTGGAGGTCAGCATGATTGCACATGCCTTGTGCACAATCGGAAATGTACGATATGGAAAGTCGCTGGATGCATCAAAGGCAGCAGTGATTGGTCTTTATCATGATGCTTCAGAGATTATCACAGGTGATATGCCGACACCGGTCAAATACTACAATCAAAAGATTAAAGATGTTTTTCATTCCATTGAGGATGAAGCCTGTCAAAAGCTTTTGGGACAGCTCCCGGAGGACCTTAGAGGCTCTTACGAAGATTTGTTCTTTCCGAGTGACGATGAAGCGTATCTGTGGAAATTGATTAAAGCGGCGGATAAGCTTTCGGCGTTAATCAAATGTATGGAGGAAGAAAAAACCGGTAATCGTGAATTTGTAAAGGCGAGAGAGAGCACAGAGGCAATGGTTCGGGCGCTTTCGCAGGAATTACCGGAGGTGGAGGATTTTGTAAGGGAATTCCTTCCGGCTTATGCAAAGACGCTCGACGAATTGAGTTGAGCAGATACTAAAAATAACAGGGACGATTTCGATATCCTGCATTGTTTGCAAGGTATCGGAATCGTCCCTGTCGTTGTTATCATATCACGTCGACTGACTATTTTGTCAATTTTTCGATTGCTGCCTGAATACGACGGATGGTTTCCTCTTTTCCGAGAAGTGCCATCAATTCTGTTGCGCCGCCAGGTGTAGCCTGTTTTCCGGAAACAGCAGTACGAAGTGGCCACATGACATATCCTGTCTTGTATTCATGTTCCTTAGCAAAAGCAGACAAGGTTTCAAACAAACTGTCATTGTCAAATGCATCCTGTGTCTCAAGAATCGGAAGCACTTCCTGAAGGAGCGTCAATGAGTTTTCTGCATTTGTTTTCATCTTCTTGTGTGTGTACATCTCGATGTCATAGTCCGGTACAGCAGCCAGGAAATCAATCTGTTCCCTGATGTCAGGAAGAACCTCGATACGGCTCTTTACCATGGAAGCAATTTTCCTGCTGTCCATCTGTTCGCCGACGATCTCCTGAATATATGGAAGGGCAAGCTCGTAAAAGCGCTCATCGTCCATAGCCTTGATATATTCGCTGTTCATCCAGCGAAGCTTTGTCATATCCAAAACAGCCGGAGATTTTGAGATGTGCTTGTAGTCAAATGCTTCGATTAATTCTTCAAGAGAATAAATCTCGCGGTTATCTGTTGGGCACCAGCCGAGCAATGCCACAAAGTTTACGATAGTCTCCGTTAAGAAGCCCTGCTCCAACAAATCTTCAAAAGAAGAATGTCCACAACGCTTGGAAAGCTTCTTGTGTGTTTCATCGGTGATGAGTGGACAGTGGATATAAGATGGAACTTCCCAGCCAAAGGCCTCGTAAAGACGATTGTATTTTGGGGAAGATGATAAGTATTCGTTTCCTCGAACCACATGTGTGATGTTCATCAAATGATCATCTACAACATTGGCAAAGTTGTAGGTTGGGAAACCGTCAGATTTGATGAGGATCATATCATCTAACTCTGAATTATCTACTGTAATATCTCCGTACAATTCATCGTGGAAGGTTGTGGAACCTTGCGTTGGATTGTTCTGACGGATGACATATGGCTTTCCGGCTGCAAGATTTGCCTCTACTTCTTCCTTTGAGAGGTGTAAACAGTGCTTGTCGTACTGTGTGATGGTCTTTCCTTCAAACTCTGTAACCAGAGACTGCAAACGCTCTTCATCACAGAAACAGTAGTAAGCTTCGCCTTTTTCGACTAATTCCTGTGCATACTTTAAATAGATTCCCTGCTCCTGGCGAACGCTTTGAACATAAGGCCCTACACCACCATCTTTGTCTGGTCCTTCATCATGAACCAATCCGGTTTGGGCAAGCGTACGATAAATAATATCTACAGCACCTTCTACCTCGCGTTCCTGATCGGTATCTTCGATACGAAGAATAAAATCTCCCCCTTCATGCTTTGCAATCAGGTAAGCGTAAAGTGCAGTTCTTAAATTTCCAACGTGCATACGTCCGGTTGGACTTGGTGCAAAACGTGTTCTGATTTTTGACATTTGATAGCCTCCTAGTGTGCTTAAATTCTTTTGAAATTATAGCAAAGGAAACTTTAATTTGCAATGATGAATTGGAACGTGGCTATTGATTCTTGAGGTTGTTTTTAGTATACTACATAAGGAATGTTCTATCTAAATGGAGCAGGTATCCTAAAGAAAGTTGGTATAAAGAATATGGACCGATCCACAATGGCGATGATATATCTGATTGCACTGGTTGCATTGTTTTTGATTATGGTTATCGCCTCTATCGCGGTTGCAGTTAGCGCAGCAAGAAGAAAAAAACGAATAGATGAAGATTATGAAGATGATATAGAAGAAACCGACACATATTCCGAAGAAGAATATGACGAGTCCCAAGAGGAACAAACGTATGAGGAAGCATATGATGAGACGTATGATGAGTCATGGGAGGATACGCAGGAGGAATCCGCAGATATTACAGAGGAAGAAGAGAGTATCTTTGATGAAGCAGATGAGCTGCCCGATGACCTGTATGTAGACAATTTGGATGAGGAGATTGTGCCAACAGAGGATGAGCAGGAATATGTCGATGAACCGACGCAGGAAATTGACACAGAAAGTGTGAAGACTCGCAGACAGGAAGGAACGATGGCGGATACGGATGAGGAGAACGCATTACCTGCAGATGATGAAGAAAATGATGAAGAAGCGGATCGTGATGAGATAGCAGATGAAGAGACAAAGATGCCATCTGCTGACGAGGTGATTTCGGAAGAAGACAATTCGTATATGGAAGATACAGACGAATTGACTCAGCCGGAGGAAATTGCGGAACAGGAAGAGTTACAGGAAGAATTACCGGAAGAATTGGAAGAACCAAAATCAAGAAAGCATTCGAAGAAAGAAAAGAAAAATAAAAAGAATAAGAAACGCAGTAAAGGGGACAATGAAGATATAGAAATCTTCGAGGAAGCTTCTTTGGAAACAGAACTTGAGGAAACAGAAGAACCGGCAGAAAAAGAAAGTGTAGAACAAGAATCTACGGAGTATGCCGGTGATGATACAGACTATCTGGAAGACTCTGCGTTTGCACCACCAACGATGTTGAGCAACGAAGCCTTAGCAGCATCGGTAAAGGAAGCGGAAGCAATGGGTGCAGCGATTATGGGTGGTCTCAAGGCTGCAAATGTCTCGGCTGGAACGATGTTTGACATCAGCGAAGAACTGTCCGGATATGGAAGCAAGCGTGGAAAACGCTCGAAGTCAAAGGTTGCAAGTGACGATGAGTTCTATTGGTATAACAAGGAGGACGTGGCAAGCCGTCCGTCCAGAAGACCTGCGGAGATGTATTATCACTACTTCAATATCGCAAGTGATTGTATCGAGGATTTGCTGGTAGAGATGTATGACTGTGCGTTGGTGCGTACAGAAGAGATTCGGTATATTGCATATGGCATCGAGCCGCGGGCTGTATCGATGAAGCAGATTATGTCCGGAGGATATGATGCAGGCGTGGGAAAGACCAAGGATCCATCCCCACAGGATATGATTCGTATCTACGAAAAGTGGTGTGGATATGTAGAGCATTTGTTTGACAAGGTTGAAATTCATGCAGACGAATATACGATACAGGAAATCCGTAAACAGCTTTGTGAATACGGAAAAAATGACATAGATGTATTGTTAGAAGGAAAGTAATATGAAAATCATAAAACCGAGTATGGATACCAAGCAGATTATGGATTCTTACTTGAGGTTTAACCATTATCGTGGGTGTGAGTTTTCCTCTGCAAATTGCGTGTTTTGGGGAGATTATTATAAGACCTCCTTTACAATCATTGAGGACATGCTGGCATTTTGCAGAGAAGAAGATGGAAAGGTGACTTCGTTTACATTTCCGGTCGGTGCTCATGACCCGAAATATGCGTTTGATAAAATGGTAGATTATTTTAAAGCAAATAATCTACCATTTGCTATGCATATGATTGAACCTGAGATGTTTGCGCAAATCGAACAATGGTATCCGGGAATCTACAAAATTGAATATAAAAGAGATGATGCTGATTATTTGTATAGTCGGGAAAAGCTCGCAAGCTTATCCGGAAAGAAATTACATGGAAAACGAAATCACATCAATCGTTTTTTGGAGCTTTATCCGGATTATCAGTATGAGAGAATCAATGGAAAAAACTGGCAGGAATGTCTGGAGCTAAACAGGAGATGGCAGGCAGAAAACAATGCAAAACAGCAGGAGGATAAGCTGGTTGAGGAACGTTTTTTGTCCTATGCACTTGCACACAGAAAAATTCTGGGGATGAAGGGCGCCTTGATTCGTGTAAATGGAGAGGTTGTCGCATTTACATTGGGAGAACCGTTGACAGAAGATACATTTGTTGTACATTTTGAAAAGGCATACGCACACATTCAAGGTGCATATGCCATGATTAATCGCGAGTTCGTAAGACGAGAACTCGAAAACTATGAATATGTGAATCGGGAGGAAGATATGGGAATCCCGGGGCTTCGTAAAGCCAAGCAATCTTACCAACCCGTATGCTTAGTAGAAAAAGGTACGGTTACTCGGATTCTTCCGGACTAAGTGTTTCAAAGAATTTTGTTACAAGAATGCATGCAACGAACAATACGATACCTACAATGATGGATACCAAAGTAAAGTGCATTGGGTATTCCTGATTCACTTTATAAAAGATAGAAACAGGAGATGAAACAATCAAAGCCAGGATGGCACTGAAGGTTGCGGAAGCGTAATGCTTGAGCAACCAGTCGATCAGCTTTGAGATGAAGAAGATTCCAAGAACGCAGCCAAGCGCAAAAGGAATCAGAATATACAACTGCGAAAGCATCCCCTGGATATCGAAAGTTTTGAGTGCATCAATAAAGCTTTTTACCGCATTTAAAATTCCAAAGTAGTATCCGAGAATCATGAGGACCAAGGAACCACTGACTCCGGGAATAATCATAGTTGCAGAAGCGATAACACCCATAAAGAAAATTTTGATAATCATACCAACACTGGCAGTCAGTGCAATACCACTTTCGCCATCACCGTTTGCGAACAGCATAGCGATTGCGATTGCAATGAAAAGCATAAATACAATGATATTTACAAGAAGGGATTTCTTTTTTTCCCTGTTCCAGCCTTCTTTCAGGGATGTGAGGATGGCAGGAACACCACCAACAATCAATCCTGTGAAAGCGCAGGAAGTCTGAAATGGATAATGTTCCAAAAGAAATGGAATAATATATGTGAATCCAACAACTCCAACCGCCATACCCAATATAATAGGAAGAAGCGTGCAAATGCTTTTCTTGAATTCTTTTAGTAGATTTGAGATAGAAGATAAGAGCTTGTCATAGATTCCAAACGAAACCGCCATCGTTCCACCACTGACCCCCGGGATTACATTTGCGATACCGACAAAGATACCTTTTACAAAATCGATAATAAATTTCATGACATATTTCCTTTCTGTCTTTGATTGACTGAATTATACTATGTGAAAACTAAAAATACAAATGAAAAAATATTTATTTGGAAGTACTTGCTTTTTGTAATACACAGTGCTATGATATGTAGTATTAAAAACTACATGTAAAAATTTTTAAAACGATGAATGGAGATTGCTATGAAGTACAAAATTGTTGGTGACAGTTGCTGTGATTTCACGGCAGAGGACTTGCGAAAAGAATATATGGTAAATGTTCCGCTTACAATGACAGTTGGAAATGTAGAAGTAGTCGATGATGAAACCTTTGAACAGGAAAAATATTTGCGCCTTGTAGCGCAGTGCCCGGAGTGCCCAAAGTCTGCGTGTCCATCGCCGGAAGCCTATATGGAAGCCTTTGAAGGAGCTACGTATGTCTTTGTGGTTACATTATCATCGAAGCTTAGTGGCAGCTACAATTCGGCCATGCTTGCCAGACAGATTTATATGGAAGAGCATCCGGATGTGAAGATTCATGTGTTTGATTCCAAATCAGCAGCGGCTGCACAGCATCTCATTTGTACAAAGCTGGAAGAATTGATACTAAGAGAACTGGAATATGAGACCATTGTAAATACGGTTAACGCTTATATTGGAAGTATGACGACCATTTTTGTGCTCGACGATTTGGAGACGATGCGTAAAAACGGAAGGATTTCCAAGGTAAAAGCCATGGCGGCAAATGTCCTCAACATAAAAGCAATTCTCCATGGTGTGGATGGAGAGATTCAGCAGCTCGACCAGGCACGTGGTATGAATAAGGCTTTAAATAAACTGTTATTCCATATCGAAAAGGCCGGATATGACAATACCCGCAAGGTTGCAATTACACAGTGTGGAAGCAAAGAGCGTTGTATGAATGTACGCAAGGTTATGATGGAACGCTTCGGCTTTAAGGATGTTCAGGTATATGATGCGGGCGGTATCAGCAGTACGTACGAAAGCAGAGGCGGCGTGATTGTAAGCTTCTAATAAAATATATATTTTCAAAAGACAAGATGTATGAAACATCTTGTCTTTTTTTTTATGGAATGATACTATTAATTATTATGCGATTATGAATAATGGAAAATAAACAGGTGATGATATGAAAAAGAAACAATGGATGCTATGTTTGGGAATGGCACTGTTATTTGCTCTTTCCGGATGTGGAAAAAATGTATCAGAAAAGAAAAAGGAACCATCGTCGACAGAACAGACAACTGTGTCGGTTGCAACCCAAAGTGATGTGACAACTACGGAGGCACCGCAACCGGAATTGCCAAAGGATGAAGATGGATATTATATTGCAAATGATTATGTGAAAACCATAGGAGAAACGATCAATGTGCGTGTTTCACCATCTGTGGATGCAAGTATCTATGTCCTGCTCGCGGGTGGAGAGGTTTTAAACCGAGTTGGCTACAACGATGAATGGACAAAAATCAAGATGGATGGTGATGTCTTTTATATCTATTCTGATTATGTGGTTCATACCGAACCACCGGAAGGTGTACTTCCGGAGGACGAACCGGAAGACGAAACTGCCACCGGGACAGATGCCGAAGAAAAGATAAAGAAGATTGTGATTGATCCGGGTAATCAGGCGGTTGTCAATGCGCAGCAGATTGAAATTGGTCCGAATGTGGAGGAAACGAAGCAGGGAGCATCAACCGGAAATGTTGGAACTGCGCTTGGAACCAAAGAAAGTGAACTAAATCTTAAGTACGCAAAGCTTTTGAAAACAGAGCTTGAAAGTCGGGGCTATGAAGTCATATTGACCAGAGAGACAGATGAGATTAATCTTTCCAATAAGGATCGCGCTTTGCTTGCAAATGAATCAGGTGCAACCGCATTTATACGAATTCAGATGAATTTTAGTGAGAATGATTCGCTATCCGGTGTGATGGCAGTCAGTATGACCAGCGATAATCCATATAATGCAAATCTTTATGGAGAAAGTCATATTCTTGCGACCAGACTGTTGCAGGGTATTTTGGAAAAGACAGCATGTGTGAACCAGGGAATTATAGAAACCGATCAGATGATGGCGATTAACTGGAGTGAGATTCCGGTTGCTGTTGTGAAGCTGGGATATCTGAGTAATTCCAATGAAGAATCCAATTTGGTGAACTCTGACTATCAGCAGGAGATGGTTCAGGGCATCGCAGATGGAATTGATTATTACTATAATGAATAAGTAGGTGAAAAGATGCAAGATTATGTGATTGTGAGTGATTCAACCGCAGATTTGCCAATCGAAGTTGTTCATGAACTGGGTGTATATATTGTTCCATTTTCATATAGTATAGGAGATACGGTATATCAATATCATCTTGATGAACGCGATGAGGATGTAGCCTGTTTTTATGAAAAGCTGCGTCAGGGGGCAATGCCTGTTACTTCGCAAATCAATCCGATGGAGTATAAAGAATTTTTCGAAGAGATTTTAAAAACCGGAAAAGACATTATATATGTAGGTTTTTCATCCGGGCTGAGTGGATCGTTTCAAACTTCTTTGCTCGGTATGCAGATGATTCAGGAAAAATATCCGGAAGCAAGAATGGAGTGTATTGATTCCTTGTCAGCAGCGGTAGGGCAGGGTGCCTTTTTGTTGGAGATTGTGCGCCGCAAACAGGAAGGCTTGCATTATGATGAAATGATTGCCTGGATCAAAGAACAGCGTCACAACGTACGCCATTGGTTTATGGTAGAGGATTTATTTCACCTTAAAAGAGGTGGAAGAGTATCCACAGTAGAGGCAGTTGTTGGAAGTGCCTTGAAAATAAAACCGATTCTCAGTGTAGATGAGAAGGGGAAGCTGGTCGTGAAAGCGAAAGCAAGAGGCAATGTAAAGGCGATGGAGTTTCTTGTGTCTAAGGTGAAGGAGGAAGGTGGCGATCTTTCCTGTCTTCATGCAGTAATCGGGCACGCTGATTGTATGGACCGGGCACAAAAGCTCAAAGAACAGGTGATAGCTTGTGGCATGAAACCTGAAAATCTGGTGATTGCTCCAATTGGGCCGATTATTGGAACACATGTCGGCGCCGGTATGCTGGCGATTGCATTTGTGCAACCATAAATCGACAAAATATTTCAGGTAAATTAATATTTACATGACGAAATGTCCACTATATATAGTAGGTGGACATTTTTTGTGCTCAAAATAAAGAAAAAATGCAATATTTATATTAAAATGTTGACACGGAATCGTAAAAGTGTTAAGATTCCACTGTAACAAATACGTAACAAATAAAACATGTTTATGAAATAAAGGTGACGAAATGAGTAAACGTACGAAACATCAGGTTCATAATTTGCAGGTGTATTTCAAAAAGAATATATTAAATAGTAGATTTGTGGTTCGTAATTTGATTGCACTTACATTGGTAGCTGTTTTGGTAGTTGCCTGTGTAGGGATAGGAAGTCTGGCGAAAACTGCTTCTAAAAATCATAAGAACGAAGTCAAGGGCAGTGTGACACAGGTTGTTGCTGTAGATGGTTCGGTATTGTTGTTAGATCAGTCCGGTACCAATCAGCTTCGTGCAGATTTGGAGACTATGATTTCTTCCGGTAAGGAAGCAAAGAAGACAGAAGTGGTAGCTGCTGCAAAGAAGGAATTTGATGGTATGTGTGTTGCAAAGCAGGATGGCGTAGGTGTTTATGCATCGGCAGATGAGTCAGCAACACAGATTGGCGATATGAGTATTGGTGCATGCGGAAAGATTGTATCTGCAAGCAATGATTGGATTGAGCTCGAGTCAGGTGATGTGACAGGATATGTTAAGAAAGAAAACCTTTTAGTTGGCGAGCAGGGCTATGAGCTGGCACAAAAGTATTACAGTGCGACAGCAACAGTTTCCGAGGAAGGTGTGTGTCTTCGTGAAGAGCCTTCTACAGAAGCGCAAGTTTTGGATGCGGTATATACCGGTGTGACATATAAGGTTCTTGCAGACAAGACAACGCAGGATTGGGTTTGTGTGGAGACACCAATTGGTGCACAGGGATATGTATGTGCAGATTATATGGAAATAAGTGACGGATATCGTCAGGCACAGGCAATTGATTTAAGTGCGGTGGAAGGTTCTGTAACAGAGCTTCCAAGCGGTAGTGTGACAGAAGAAACATCTGCTACGACAGAGGCTACTACAGAGGCTACGACAGAAGCTACGACAGAAGTAACCATAGAGGCAACGACGCAGACAACCACAGAGGCTACCACGCAGAGCACAACGCAGGCTCCTGCACAGGCAGATATCCCAGTGACAAATCGTGGTGCGATTTCACTTAGTGCAGAAGATTTGAATCTGATGGCAGCAGTAATGACCATGGAATGTGGCGGTGAGAGCTACGAAGGTCAGCTTGCAGTAGCAAATGTAATTTTGAATCGTCTTCAGATGGGTACATGGGGCAATACAATCAGTGATGTAGTATATGCACCTTCACAGTTTACGGTTGTAAATAGTGACAGATTTGCATCTGTTCTTGCAGGCGGTGTACAGGCAAGCTGTTTACAGGCAGCACAGGAAGCATGTTCAGGTGTAAATAACATCGGAGATTTGATTGGCTTCCGTCCAACCTGGAATATCGATGTTTCAACAGTTGCTGCATACAAGCAGATTGGAAATCATATTTTCTTCAAATATTAATTTGTTATTTGGATATTCATATTGTTCGTAACAAAAAAGTGGGAAGACATTGTCTTCCCGCTTTTTGTATGTGTATAAGTTTATTTGGTATTCTTCTCAACATTCTGCTTCATCATAGCACGTACCTTCATGGAAAGTCCGAACAGATTGATGAATCCGGATGCATCCTTGTGATCATACAAATCACCGGTTGTAAAACTTGCCAGGCTCTCTGAGTACAGAGAATATGGAGAAGTTGTACCCTGCTTGATAATATTTCCCTTGTAGAGCTTCATCTTAACAGTACCGGTTACAGTCTCCTGTGTCTTGTCTACGAATGCAGATAAGCTCTCACGAAGTGGGCAGAACCACTTTCCTTCGTAAACCAAATCCGCAAACTTGGTAGCAACGAGCTTCTTGTAAGCAAGAGTCTCACGGTCAAGACAGATTTCCTCAAGCTGTGTGTGTGCATCCATAAGGATGGTTCCACCTGGTGTCTCATAAACACCACGGGACTTCATACCTACAACACGGTTTTCTACGATATCGATGATACCGATACCATGCTTACCACCGAGACGATTCAACTCGCGGATGATATCAGAAGTCTTCATACGCTTGCCATTCACAGCAACCGGGATACCTGCTTCAAACTCAAGCTCCAAATCCTCAGCCTCATCCGGTGCCTGCTCCGGTGTCACAGAAAGTACCAAAAGGTCATCATAGTTTGGAGCACATGCCGGGTTCTCAAGCTCTAATCCCTCGTGGCTGATATGCCAGATATTGCGGTCACGGCTATAAGAGTGGCTTGCATCGAATGGAAGATCGATACCATGTGCCTTACAAAAATCAATCTCATCCTCACGGGACTGCATCGTCCATTCAGGCTGTCTCCAGGTAGCAATGACCTTGATATCCGGTGCAAGTGCCTTGATAGAAAGCTCAAAACGAAGCTGGTCATTTCCCTTACCGGTTGCTCCGTGGCAGATTGCAACAGCGCCTTCTTTTCTGGCAATCTCTACAAGCTTCTTTGCAATCAGTGGTCTTGCAAAGGAAGTACCAAGGAGATATTTATTCTCGTAAACAGCGTTTGCCTTTACAGTAGGCATGATGTACTCATCACAAAGTTCGTCTACAACATCTTCAATATACAGCTTTTCAGCTCCGGAATACTTAGCTCTCTCGTCAAGTCCTTCCAATTCACTTTCCTGTCCAACGTCTACACAACAGCAGATTACATCGTATCCATAAGTCTCCTTGAGCCATGGAATGATTGCGGTTGTATCAAGTCCGCCGGAATAAGCCAAAACAACTTTTTCTTTTGCCATTTGATAATCCTCCTAAGATATAGTGTCAAACGCATAGCCTGCGCACGACTTTCACGAATTAAATATACAACTGTGCAAAGTTTTATGCAAGCAAATTTCATTTTTTTCCCAAACCAAGGTATAATATGTTAATATATTATAAAAAGGAATGTTTGCGAAACAAAGAAAACATATCGAATTCATATTTTTGAAATTCAATACCTGCGTAGACATATGTTTGGAACTTCTTAGTTTCAATACATCGGATATGCAGGTATTGAATTTCAAAAATATGATTGGATACGAAGTTTTGTTACGCAAACTTTGGAAAAAGGAGAGAAAGTATGCCAGTATTTGATTTTTCAGATAAGCCGGATGCAAGTGGTGAAGCAATTTGTACATATAAAATTTTTGATTCGAATGCGAATGTAGCAACTCCGGAGCAACCGATGATGGTCCTGGAGAATCCGGGTCAGGTTTTGGTGCACCATTCAGATGGAATGTTTATCAATCCGATTAAGACGACAGCGTTTGAATATAACGATGGAGAACAGAAGGTAGTTTGTAACATCTTGAAGATTGATTCTAGATTTACGGCACTTTATAAGTGGTTGGGAGAAAATCATATCAAGGTTCGTCTGTCAGGCGCCATAACAGACGAGGGATATGCGGTATATAAGATTCGGGAGCAGGCCTTTGGACACAGCACCAAGCTTTCGTCTGCAGATGGATTCCTACAATATATGATTGAACGCCTTTTGTCGAGTGATCCACCAAGCAGGGAGGATAGTGACGAGGATGAGGATATCGATGGAGATGGTATGAAGCTGACCAGTATCCAGAGCATTACGGATTTTATTGCCTGTGCAGGAAAGACTCTGCCGGATAATATCCAGCTTTGGGCAAGACGCAATCTTGTGGTTGCAAAGAGCAATGAGGTATCTCCGGAGGAACGTCGTCATGCACAGCGTGCGCTGTCTACCATGATGGGAATCAATTGGAAGAACAACTATTTTGAAGATATTGATCCGGTGGAGGCAAAACGTATCCTTGATGAAGAGCTTTACGGTATGGAGAAGGTAAAGCAAAGAATCATTGAGACGATTATTCAGATAAATCGAACCCATACCCTTCCAGCCTATGGTCTGTTGATCGTCGGCCCGGCAGGAACCGGTAAGTCTCAGGTGGCATATGCGGTAGCGAAGATTTTGAAGCTGTCCTGGACAACCCTTGACATGAGTTCCATTCATGATCCGGAACAGCTGACAGGTAGTTCACGAGTATATGCAAATGCAAAGCCGGGTATCATCATGGAAGCCTTTGAGCGCGCAGGAGAATCCAAGCTGGTATTTATCATCAATGAGCTTGATAAGGCCAATGACGGAAAGGGAAATGGCAATCCTGCAGATGTGCTTTTGACCTTGCTCGACAACCTTGGATTTACAGATAATTATATGGAATGTATGATTCCGACGGATGGAGTCTATCCGATTGCAACGGCCAACGATAAGAGCAAGATTAGTGCACCGATTATGTCCCGATTTGCAGTGATTGAGATTCCGGATTATACCACAGAAGAAAAGAAAGTCATCTTCTCAAGATTCTCATTGCCAAAGATTTTGAAAAGAATGAGCATGACAAGTGATGAGGTAGAGATTACAGATGATGGTCTGGATGTGATTGTTCAACTGTGTGATGGAACATCCGGTGTGCGTGATATCGAGCAGGTGGCAGAGCATATTGCGGCAAATGCGCTGTACCAGATAGAGGTACATGGCTGCAAGAAGGTTGTGTACGATGCGCAGAAGATTCGTGATTTGATACTTTAATGTATGCAAATGCATAAAGTGTGCATAAAAATAAAAAATATACATGAATAATATTCAATTATACATAAATATGCAAAAATTATAGAAAATTGCTTGCATATTATGAAGACGGGTTGTATAATCATGGACAGTTCATTCTTCCGGATGAGATGGGAGAGATTGTAAATGAGAAAAGAGGCAGATATATGGTAAAAGTAGGTATTATTGGATCCACCGGCTATGCCGGTCAGGAATTGGTTCGTTTATTGTTGGCACATAAGGATGCGGAGATTGTATGGTACGGTTCCAGAAGTTATATCGACCAGGAATACGCAAGTGTATATGGAAACATGTTTGAATTGGTAGATGCAACCTGTATGGATGACAACATGGATGAGCTTGCAAAGAAAGCGGATGTGATCTTTACAGCAACACCACAAGGCTTATGTGCATCTTTGGTAAATGAAGAGATTCTTTCAAATTGCAAGATTGTGGACTTGTCAGCGGATTTCCGTATCAAGGATGTTGCGACTTACGAACAGTGGTATAAGATTGAGCACAAAAGCCCACAGTTTATCGATGAAGCGGTTTATGGCCTGTGTGAAATCAATCGTGAGCAGATTAAGAATGCGCGATTGGTTGCAAATCCGGGTTGCTACACAACCTGTTCCATCCTTTCGCTTTATCCCCTGGTAAAGGAGCGATTGGTGGATGTCAATACGATTAT
>JBJENA010000086.1:0-27009 GCA_051879955.1 Wujia sp. | reverse complement strand
AGCGGCAATCTCAGTTGGATGATGCGCGTAATCATCCACAACCAGAACGCCTGAAGCTGTAATACCTTTGTGTTCAAAACGGCGTTTTGCACTCGAACACTGTGCCAGACCGTCAAGGACATCCTGCATTGAGAACTCTAAGAAATCGGAAACGGCAATTACGGATAGGGAATTCATAACATTGTGAATACCCGTTGCATGTAAGTTCACACGCTCGCGTTGCTCCCCACGTACGACTAAGGTATAGCTTGGGTGTCCTTCATGATCAAAGGAAATATCCGTTGCACTGTAATCACAGTGTTCTTGCATACCAAAGGTTACAATATTACAATCACAATCTTTGGTGACGGTATGAAAATGCTCCATATCTCCATTTACAACAAGGAGACCATCTTTTGGGACAATCTTTGCAAACGTGTGGAAGGATTCGGCGATTTCGTCAATTCCGCTAAAGAAATCCAGATGGTCCGCATCCACATTTAAAATGATACTGATATAAGGATGAAATGCATGGAAACTGTTTGTGTATTCACATGCCTCCGTAACAAAATAATCAGAATGACCAACGCGGATATTTCCACCGATAACATCCAACATACCACCGATGGAAACGGTAGGGTCTGTGTTTGCCTGTAATAAGACATGTGTCATCATAGATGTCGTTGTAGTTTTGCCATGTGTACCACTGACGGCAATACCATATTTGTAATTGAGCATAATCTGACCAAGTAATTGTGCACGCGTCAGCATAGGAATGTTGCGACGTAGTGCTTCTGCGTATTCCGGATTGTCCGGATGAATCGCAGCAGTGTATACGACAAGGTCGATGTCGTCGCTTAGGTTTTCGGCAACCTGACCGATGTGGATGGTTGCACCAAGATTTTTCAATGTATCTGTAATAGGGGATTCCTTCATGTCAGAGCCGGAGATTGTAAAGTGTTCCTGTAGCAAAATCTCAGCAAGTCCGCTCATACTGATTCCGCCGATTCCCATAAAATAAACATGGATAGGTTTTGTAAAATCTATTTTATACATAATGATATCCTTTCATCTTATTGTTCCATTCGTTCTTAATTATAGCACTATTCATTGACTTTACAAGAAATTTATGCCATTATAAAAAGGTAGTTATTTTTAAGAAGCGCAATTGCGCTACGAAAGGGAGGTAATATATGAAGATTTGTCCGATGTGTGGAGCACAGAATGAAGATGTGTTCACAAAATGCGCGACATGTGGAGCCGATCTTGCAGTAACCGAGACGGAGCCACAGACACAGGAAGGTAATGCGGAGCAGGAACATTCAGGTTTTTCTATTAAAAGTGAAGAACCGGTTATGAATGCGAATCCTATGGGAGCACAGGCAGGCTACGGTCAGCAGCCTATGGGAGGACAACCGGGTTATGGCGAGCAGCCTATGGATATGCAGCAGCCTGTATATTCAGCAGAGCCGGTTATACCACCGGCACCAAAGGCAAAGAAGGGCCCATTGATTGCTATATTGGTAGCAGTTGTTGCCTTAGTAGCAGGTATATTGATTTTTGTATTCAATTCACCGGTCGGTGGCGGTGCAGGTATGAAATCACCGGAAGATGTTTGTAAGCAGTTTGTAAAGGGTATGACCGATGCAGATGTAAAAGAGATTTCAAAGCTTTGCCCACCATTTATGGATCCACAGGAAGAAGAGCTTCAATCCATGATTGATTTGTATGCATCCTTCCAGCCGGTATTTACTTTCAAAGAGCTTAGCAAAGAAGACAAGCTGACAGGTTCAGATTTTGATGATCTTGTAGAAGATATTTCCGATGATTGCGGAAAGAAGATTAAGATTCAGGAAGCTTGTGAGATCGAGTTCGTTTATAATATTTCCATGGAATTCATGGGAGAAAAGTATGATGAGGATCAGACACAGGAAGCAACTCTCATCAAGTACAAGGGCAAGTGGTACCTATATGAATAAGAATACACAACGAATCGTGACGGTTCTTGTGGATATGATATTGCTGGCAATCATTGTGATTGCCAGCTATTTCTTATTTCGCGGACCGGCACAGATATGGAAACAACGTCTTTTGCAGATTGCAATTATCATTGTGATTCCGGTAGGATTTTATCTGACATACCAAAGTTTTTTTTCTGATAAATATGATTTTGAACATGACTTTGATGCGCAATTTGATGAGGAAGAAGAAAAAGAGGAATCACAGGAACATACAAAAATATAAAAGCAGCCAAACCGAATATTTTCGGATGGCTGCTTTTATGTTATCGAAATGTGATACTGTCTGCCCATTCAAGCATATCACCTTGTTGTCGTTCGAAATGTTTTGTTTTACTTACAAACTCAAAAATCCAATAACGATTTTCCTGTGCAAACATACAGTGTAAATAGGTATAGCTTGCGCCGGAAACCGTTGCGCTGTTTGTGAAGTAATAGTAGCCATTTCGCTCTATTAGCTCATTGGTAGAAACGGAGTTTAAAGAACAGATTTCTTTTGCGTAATCTTTCAGGCTTGCAATTTCATATCCGGCATATTCAAGCTCGGAATTTGTTTCGCATTTCGCGGAAAAAATCACATCCTCACTGACGATGTAGGCATCGAACTCAGACATCTGACTCTTGGAAAATTCCTGCGTCAATGTAATAGAGAAGTTGTCAAGCATAAAGGTTTTTGGGTCGCTTTTACAACCACACAGGCATAGCATAGATAGAATGGTTATACAAAGTAATATATATAATTTTTTTGTCTTTTTTTTCATAGCCATACTCCTTGTATAGGGATTTCATATCATTTACTCAATCGTAAGAGAGTCAGAGACCTCTACTTGTTCCTGCGACAGATGACGACCCTCCTCGATAAATTCATCGATGTTTCGTTCGTTTGCTTTCATGATGGATGCGAGCTGTTGCTGTTCGGCAGCGATTGCTTTTGCTTCTTCAATTTCAGCCTGCTTTTTTGCTTCATCCTCAGCTGCTTCACGGTTTAGTCTTGCCATAATCTCATTGGCGCGTGCCAAAACGTCGTCATCTACGTTTGGTGGAATCTCATCAGCCTGCAAATCACTTAACGTCTCCTGAGTGGTTGGCGATGGTTGTGGTTGCTGCGCAACCTGATGTGATTGCAAAATCTGATCCACATTGACCTGACTGTTTCGATTTGCTTCTACCACCTGTTTTGCCATTTCCTGGGCGAGCTCCCTTTGGTGTGCATCCTCTGTGGCGGGTTGTGCGGGATCCGGATATTTTACATAAGGATCCTTTTCGTTTGGCCAATAGCCATGATGTACCAGTCTGTATACCGGCTGGTATACAACGCACCACCATTTATATACGGTTCTTTTTGCTTTTATCACAAAATTTTCGTACATAGACACACCTCTAGTTTTTAACAATAATCATAAATTTATGATAACATTTATTTACTTAAAAGAAAAGAGAATTTTACAGTTTTGCGGTTGTAAAAAGAAAACATAACGATTATACTAAACAAGAAGATTCGCAAGGAGGATTATCCATGAGAAAAACAAAGATTGTATGTACACTTGGACCATCTACAGATGATGAAGAAATTTTGCGCAGCCTGATGCTTGCAGGCATGAATGTTGCGCGCGTGAATTTTTCTCACGGTACACATGAAGAACAAAAAGTCCGTATGGACATGGTAAAGAAATTGCGGGAAGAATTGCAACTTCCGATTGCCATTTTGCTGGATACCAAAGGACCTGAGATTCGTACCAGGGATTTTGAGGGTGGCAAAGTTGAAATACTTGCCGGATCAACCTTTACATTGACATCAAAGGACATTCTTGGAACGAGCGAGATTGCTTCTATCACATATGAGAAATTGTATGAGGATGTACAAATAGGCAGTCGTATCCTGATTGATGACGGATTGATTGAACTATTGGTGAAGGAAATTGTAGATACGGATATTGTCTGTGAGGTTATAAATGGCGGCATTGTATCGAATCACAAGGGCGTAAATGTTCCGGATATACATTTAAATCTCCCTTATCTTAGCGACGTTGACAGACGGGACATCTTATTTGGAATCGGACAGGATGTAGATTTTATTGCAGCATCCTTTGTCAGAAATGCAGATGATGTACAGCAGATTCGGCAGCTTTTAAATGACAATGGGGGCGAGCGAATCAATATCATTTCCAAGATTGAAAATGCAGAAGGGGTTGCCAACATTGATGCAATTATTGCTGCATCAGAAGGAATCATGGTTGCACGTGGAGACATGGGTGTCGAGATACCATGTGAAGAGGTTCCGGTTATTCAAAAGATGATTATCAATAAAGTATATATGGCAGGAAAGCAGGTCATTACTGCAACGCAGATGCTGGATTCCATGATGAAAAACCCACGCCCGACCAGAGCAGAGACGACAGATGTTGCGAATGCAATCTATGACGGTACGAGTGCAGTCATGCTGTCGGGGGAAACAGCAGCGGGAAAATATCCAATCGAAGCTGTGAAGATGATGGCAAGGATTGCACAGCGTACAGAGGCAGATATTAATTATGAGAAACGGTTTTTCCAATACGAGAGGACTGCCAATCAAAATGTGACAGATGCGGTTTGTCATGCCGCGTGTACAACAGCCATTGATTTGCATGCAGCAGCCATTGTGATTGTATCAAAGTCTGGTGTATCAGCGAGAAATATCTCGAAATATCGACCGAGTTGTAATATTGTGGCAGGCACGACCAGCGACAAGGCATACAGACAGCTCAATATGTCCTGGGGTGTGACTCCGGTACGTGTAAAAGAAGAGCAGGAAATCTTCACTTTGTTTGACCATGCACTGGAAGCGGCAAAGAAACAAGGGTTGCTTCAATCAGGGGATATGGTTGTCATTGGAGCAGGTGTGCCACTTGGCATATCAGGAAAGACCAATATGCTGAAAGTGCAGATTGTGGAGTAAGTGTAAAGGAAATACAAATCATGAAAGTATTGGTGATTATACCGGCTTACAATGAAGAGGAAAATATTGTTCATACCATACACAATTTAACAAAAACCTGCCCTTTTGTGGATTATATCATTGTCAATGATGCGTCTACGGACCGGACGGAAGAAGTATGCAGGAAACATGGCTTCTCTTATATTTCCTTACCAATGAATTTGGGGATTGGTGGAGCGATGCAGACCGGATATCAGTATGCGTCTTCTCATGGATATGAGATTGCGATACAGTTTGATGGGGATGGACAGCACAATGCGGATTATATTTTGAAGCTGATAGAACCGATTGAAAAGCATGATGCAGATATGGTCATCGGTTCTCGGTTTATTGACAAGGAAGGCTTTCAGACATCAGGAATGCGCAGGGTGGGTATCCGTATTTTGAATGGAGCCATTAAGCTGTGTTCGGGATTGGCTGTAACAGATGCAACCAGTGGATTTCGAGCGGTATCGAAGCCGGTTATTGATTTTTTTGCACACAATTATGCACAGGATTATCCGGAACCGGAATCGATTATGGCAGTGCATGTACGTGGATATCAGGTAAAGGAAGTTGCGGTTGTTATGAATGAACGGACAGCGGGGGTGTCTTCCATCAGCCCAATGAAATCCATGTACTATATGATAAAGGTAACGCTTGCAATTTTGATATATAAAATGGTAGGAAAGAGATAAATGATGACAGGGTTATTTCGTATAATTTTATCGGTAGGTGTAATACTGTTTTTAATTTTGATTGTTGTACTGATGCGCAAAGGTCGCATGAGTTTAAAGTATTCCCTGATTTGGATTCTGACAGGAGTTGTATTATTGTTGTGCGCAGCATTTCCACGGTTTTTATGTACAGTGACAAAGTTATTAGGTATTTATTCAGAGGTAAACGCAGTCTTTTTTGTGGGTGTGTGCTTCTTGCTGCTTTTGATTTTGTCGTTGACATCCATTGCGTCCGGACAGACAGAACGAATCCGCACATTGGTTCAAAAGCA
This sequence comes from Wujia sp., assembly GCA_051879955.1. Classification (GTDB taxonomy): domain Bacteria; phylum Bacillota; class Clostridia; order Lachnospirales; family Lachnospiraceae; genus Coprococcus_C. The sequence goes on along the minus strand of JBJENA010000086.1, from coordinate 21,050 downwards.
GGCTCTTTTGGAACAGAGAGTGCGGGAGTTAGAAAAACAAATGGAAAAGAAGGAGTAGCTGTATGAAAGTAAATTCTTATACAGGAAACAATCACACCTTTGTGATTTGTGCATATGGAGAAAGTCCGTATCTGAAAAGCTGTATCCGGTCCTTACAGAATCAGACGAAAAAAAGTCGGATTATCATGGCAACATCTACTCCGAATTCCTATGTGCGAAAAATCGCAAAGGAGTTTGATATTCCATTGTATGTGAATCAGCAGGAGCCTGGTATTGCGACAGATTGGAACTTTGCATTTGATTGTTGTCACACAGAGCTTGTGACAATCGCACATCAGGATGATTTGTATAATCCGGAATATTTGGAACGTATTTTAAAGGCTGTTAACCGTGCAAAAAATCCGATTTTAATTCATACTGCATATTATGAAATTCGAAATAAAAAACCGGTTTATCAAAATAAACTTTTATTGGTAAAACGTTTGTTGCTTTTACCATTCACACTTCCGATAACATGGAATAGTATTGGAATCCGAAGATGTTCCCTTGCATTTGGATGTGCAATTTGTTGTCCTTCTGTTACGTATGTGAAAGCAAGATTTCCAAAGACAGTGTTTGAGACAGGCTGTAAGGCGGACCTTGATTGGCAGGCATGGGAAAAATATTCAAAGCTTTCAGGCGCTTTTTGTTATGTGAAAGAACCGGTGGTAGGACATCGCGTACATGAAGAATCTGAAACCTCAAGGGTGATTGGAGAAGGTCGGGGACGAAATGCAGAGGATTTCGCGATGTATCAAAAATTCTGGCCAAAATGGGTTGCAAAGTTGCTTCTACGATTCTATCAGAAGGGGCAAAATAGCAATCAATTATAGAAAAATATCTTGCTATATGTCAGAAAAAGGGGTACAATACCCGTAGTGATAATTTTTATCATAAAGTTTAAGGAGGATATTATCATGGCATTTCAGATCAATGATGGTTGTGTAATGTGTGGCGCATGTGCAGGTGCTTGTCCTGTAGGCGCGATTTCAGAAGGCGATGGCAAGTATGAAATCGATGCTGATACATGTATCTCTTGTGGTGCATGTGCAGGTACTTGTCCAACAGGCGTTATTTCAGAGCAGTAATTTCTGATAAATTACTACATAAGAGAGCCCTGACGTATGAAGACGACAGGGCTCCTTTTGTGTTTGATTATGCTATTATTTTTGGGGAAATCACCAACCTTTCTTACGTGCATATCATATCCATATAGGTATAAGGAGTCTGTGATACTTTTTATATTCCTGATTGATATGTACACGGGAATCATCTGTCTTGGATTATCATAGAAATTGATAAAGAAATAAAGAATAAATTTCTTGTGTGCAGAGTATACGATACTATATTATGGATAAAAATGCAAGATTCGGAAAGGAATTACCAGTAAATATTTTGTGAAAAAACAAAGAATTTTCTTTACATGTTGTGATTTTGTGTTAAACTAAGTAATACACAAAGTTGGAGTGATTACTTGAGAAGGAGTTGACGTGTATGAAGCTGGAACGTTTAAGCGAGAATCAAATACGTTGCACACTTTATAAGTCGGATCTGTCTGATAAAGAATTGATGTTATCAGAGCTTGCATATGGAACTGACAAGGCAAAAGAATTATTTCGTGAATTGATGCAGCAGGCATCAGAGGAGCTGGGATTTGAGGTGGATAATGTTCCACTGATGATAGAAGCAATTCCGGTGTCCAGTGAGTGCCTGATTTTAGTTATAACAAAGGTGGAAGATCCGGAGGAGTTAGACACCAGATTTTCTCGATTTACACGCCCTGTCGATGTAGATGTGGATGCAGAGATGGAGGATGAGGATTCGTCCATTCCGTCCGTATCAAAGGCCACAGATGGATTGCTGGAAGCACTTGGTGGATTGGTAGAAGGCATTAGTGGCGCATTGGGTGTTGAGCGTGCAAAGGGAAAAGAAAAGGCAAAGGCAGGTAAAGATAAGGAGCCTGAAGTGCAACCGGAGGTGTTCCGTATCTATGCATTCAAATCATTGGATCAGGTGATTTTATCAGCAAAGCTGGTAAAAAATATGTACAATAGCACCAATTCCTTGTATAAGAATCCGAAGGATAGTCAGTTTTATCTATACATGACAAAGGACGAGGATTCAGAAAGCGATTTCAATCGTACCTGCAATATCATTAACGAATACAGCCATAGAGTGCGTGCGAGCTATGCAACCCCACATCATATGGACGAACACTACAAGTTGATTATCCGAACCTGTGCGTTGCAAAAGCTTTCGGAAGTATAAGAAAAAGACGTTTCCATTTCGGAAACGTCTTTTTTGTGTTTGCGTATTAATTCAAAGTTTTCTTAACAGCTGCAACCACTGCATCCTTTGTGATGCCAAAGTGCTCAAACAGCTGTCCGCCCGGTGCAGAAGCACCGAAGCTCTTCATACCAACGAATTCCCCGTTGATACCGATATATTTACCCCATCCGAATTCTGACAAAGCTTCCACTGCAACGCGTGCGGTTACATTCTTAGGAAGAACTGTGTTTTTGTATTCATCCGGCTGATCTTCGAACAGATCCATACATGGCATGCTGACAACGCGAACGTCAATGTTTGATTGTGCTAATTCTTTCTTAGCTTCTACAGCGAGAGATACCTCAGAACCGGTTGCGATGATGATGGCATCCGGAGTATCCTTTGTGGAATCCTCTAAGATATAGGCACCCTTTAATGCTTCTGTGCTGCTTCCCTCTAACTGAGGAAGGTTCTGTCTGGAGAGAACCAAAGCAGTCGGCGCACTTTGGTGATTGGTTGCATAATACCATGCAGCTGCACATTCTGTGGCGTCTGCCGGTCTGTATACATAGAAGTTTGGCATGGCCCGAAGCATTGCAAGCTGTTCGATCGGCTCATGTGTAGGTCCGTCTTCTCCAACACCGATACTGTCATGTGTCAGGACATAGGTAAGTGGAAGACCCATCAGAGAAGAAAGTCTTGCCATTGGCTTTACATAGTCACTGAATACGAAGAAGGTAGATACATATGGACGAAGACCGCCATGTAATGCAATACCGTTTCCGATTGCAGCCATCGCAAGCTCGCGGATACCAAAATGTACGTTTTTGCCTTCCGGAGTTTCTTTTGAGAAGTCTCCTGCATCATTCATATATGTCTTTGTAGAAGGAGCCAGATCAGCAGCACCGCCAAACATATTTGGAACAACCTTAGAAATCATATTCAAAAGCTTGCCTGATACATTTCTGGTTGCTTCCGGTTTGTCGCAACTGTTCCAGAACTCATCCATATCATATAAGCACTTGGCATTGTCCACATCGTGGTATTGTTTCCAAAGCTTTGCCATATCCGGATATGCCTCACAGTAAGAAGCAAAGAGCGTATTCCATTCTTCTTCTACCTTTGCTTTTTCGCAGGTAATCGCCTTGAAGTGATCATATACATCCTGGTCGAAAACGAAAGCACCCTGATCCTTGATGCCAAGGTTTTCACGCAAAGCAGCGACGTTGTCTACACCAAGTGGCTCGCCATGCGCGCTTGCCTTTCCTTCCTTTGCAGGACATCCTGCACCAATCTTGGTCTTAATTTCAATCATAGATGGCTTGCCTTTTTCAGCTTTTGCAACTTCAATTGCCCTACCGATTGCTTCCAGATCGTTTCCATCTTCTACTAACTGTGTGTGGAATCCAAAGGATTCAAAACGCTGTCTGACATTCTCACGGAACGCAATATTGGTATCTCCTTCGATGGAAATATTGTTTGAATCATAAAGGACAATCAGCTTTTCCAATCCCAGTGTTCCGGCAAGGGAAAATGCTTCGTAGCTGATTCCTTCCATCATACATCCGTCACCACCAAGTACATAGGTGTAGTGATCTACAACCGGATAGCCCTCCTTATTGAAAATGGTTGCCAAATGCTTTTCAGCCATCGCCATACCGACACCCATCGCCATACCTGCACCAAGAGGTCCGGTGGTTGCTTCTACACCAACGGTGTGACCATATTCCGGATGTCCCGGTGTTTTGGAACCGAGCTGACGGAAATTCTTCATATCATCAATCGAAATTCCATATCCAAAAAAATGTAGCAGTGAATACAACAAAGCGGAACCATGTCCACCGGATAAGATGAAGCGGTCACGATTTTCCCATTTTGGGTTTGCAGGGTTGTGGTTCATGTGTTTTGTCCAAAGCTCATATGCCATTGGTGCAGAACCAAGAGGAAGCCCCGGATGTCCGGAATTTGCTTTTTGGATGGCGTCTGCAGCCAGGACACGAATGGAATTTACTGATTTTGTGTCAATTGCATTACTCATTGTTCGAAATTCTCCTCGTTATTGTAATTAGTTGTTGTTTGCACGTGCCAGGATACGAAGCAGGCGCAAGAACAAGTTGATAATATCTACATATAATTCTGCAGCGGAATCAATGGCATTGTCGACAGTTTTTGGAAGGGCATTTGCCTTTGCCCAATCATAGCCGATATAACCACAGAATATAAGTACAACAATGTAATCAAAGATAGCAAGCTCTGCATGCAATACAAAAGTAAAAAACAATTCTGCAACAAATGTTATCAAAAGAGTAAAGAATAAGGTTCTTCCCATGCTAAGGAAAAAGCCAGGGAAGATGGTAGCTGCGAACATCATGATTAATGTAACAACAGCTGTTAATGCAAAAGCCATGGTAATCGTATCAGAGTAACCGGCAAGGTTGTAAATGGTTAGTACAGATGAAAGTACCATGCCAAGAGGAACAACGATAAAGTTGTAGCCTATAAAGCTGATGACCGGATTGTCTGATTTGTTTACCATTAAGGTACCTACAATTACCATTACAATGTAGGTAATAAAAAATGCGATATAGTTGCCAGCCATAAAACGTGTGATGGAATCACCAAAGCATTTTGTCATGATACAGTTGATGATAAAACCGTAAAGCAATACGCCACCGATAATCAGATTGTATGCTTCGTTGGAAATCTGCTTCAGATTTGAGAAGTAATTGCTCTGTGTCTGATAGCCGGAACCATATCCGTTATTGTACGAATTGTCATATCCGTTGTTATATCCGGCATCATAATTGTAGGTATTGTTATAACCATTGTTGTAATTGTTGTTTTCATTATTATACATAGGAGTTCTCCTTTCTGTACGAACTATGCGTTCTGACTTTTCTTAGCAAGATACGCATTAATATCTGCGAGTACCTCATCACAATTCATTCCATGTACTGCACAAGCATCCTCTAATGATTCCATGGCGGCAGATGGACAACCAACACAATGCATACCGGCTGCCATAAGGATAGCGGCATTGCCCGGATCCACCTCGATAATTTCATGAATTAACATTGACTTTGTTACCTGATTAGCCATTTGTCTAAACCTCCTTTATATGGGATATAAAATCCTAGTTACCAAAAATTATACCATAATATTGTGTAGATTGCTATGGAAATATTCTTATAATATGGCAAAAAACGCAATGTATACTGTATACAATTTATGTATCGAAAAAAGTACAATTAATTGCATTTATTTCGTTGACGTGTATACAATTAAAAATTATAATATAATCAGCTTCAGAAATTGGGCGGGGTTACACGTCGATTTTCTGATCGGATTATTACAATCGCGCGAAGGCGCAGAAAAAAGGAGGAATAAAGAAAAATGTCAGTATTGATGAAGTTCGATGCATTGGAGACAGAGAGTTGGAATGGTTTTGTACCGGGCAAATGGCAGAAAGAAGTAGAGGTTCGTGATTTCATTCAGAGAAACTACACACCATATGAAGGTGATGATTCTTTCTTGGCTGAGCCAACACAGAATACAAAGGATTTGTGGCAGATGGTTCTTGAACTTTCTAAGAAGGAGAGAGAAGCAGGCGGCGTTCTTGATATGGATACAAAGGTTGTATCTACACTTACATCTCATGGTCCTGGATATCTTGATAAGAGCAAGGAAACAATCGTTGGTTTCCAGACAGATGCTCCTTTCAAGAGAGGTATGAACGTATACGGTGGTATCCGTATGGCTATGAAGGCTTGTGAAGACAATGGATACAAGGTAGATCCGGAAATCGTAGAGTTCTTCACAACACATAGAAAGACACACAACGCAGGTGTATTTGACGTATACGATGCAGAGATCAGAAGATGTCGTACAAACCACATCATCACAGGTCTTCCGGATGCATACGGACGTGGACGTATCATTGGTGACTACAGAAGAGTTGCTCTTTATGGTACAGATTTCCTGATTGAAGACAAGAAGGTTCAGAAGGAATCATTTGGTGATGTTTACACTGATGATGTAATCAGAGGTAAGGAAGAGATTTCAGAGCAGATTCGTGCACTTGGCGAATTGGCAAAGATGGCAGCTTCATATGGTTGCGATATCACAAAGCCGGCTAAGAACGTACAGGAAGCGATTCAGGCAGTATACTTTGGTTATCTTGGTGCTGTTAAGGAGCAGAATGGTGCTGCTATGTCACTTGGACGTACAGCTACATTCCTTGATATCTACGCACAGAGAGACCTTGCAAATGGAACATTTACAGAGGAGCAGATTCAGGAGTTCGTAGACCACTTCATCATGAAGCTTCGTTGCGTAAAGTTTGCAAGAACTCCGGAGTACAACTCAATCTTTGCCGGTGATCCGGTATGGGTTACTGAGTCACTCGGTGGTATGGGTGTTGACGGACGTACACTTGTTACAAAGATGAGCTTCCGTTACCTTCATACACTTGACAACCTTGGAACTGCTCCAGAACCAAACCTGACAGTTCTTTGGTCTAAGAACCTTCCAATTAACTGGAAGCAGTACTGTGCTAAGATGTCTATCAAGTCATCTTCTATCCAGTACGAAAACGATGACCTTATGAGACCGGTAAATGGTGATGATTACGGTATTGCTTGTTGTGTATCTTCTATGAGAATTGGTAAGGATATGCAGTTCTTCGGAGCAAGAGCAAACCTTGCTAAGTGTCTCCTTTATGCTATCAACGGTGGTGTTGATGAGTGTACAGGTGTACAGGTAGGACCTAAGTACAGACCAATTACTTCTGAGTACCTTGATTTCGATGAGGTTATGGAGAAATTTGATGATATGATGGAATGGCTTGCTAAGGTATATGTAAGCGCATTGAACATCATCCACTACATGCATGATAAGTATGCATACGAGAGAATTCAGATGGCTCTTCATGACAGAGATGTAAAGAGATACTTCGCTACAGGTCTTGCCGGACTTTCAGTAGTTGCTGACTCTCTTTCAGCTATCAAGTATGCTAAGGTTAAATGTATCAGAAATGAGCAGGGTATCGTAACTTCTTACGAGACAGAGGGCGATTTCCCTAAGTATGGTAACAACGATGACAGAGTAGATAAGATTGCAGCTAGCTTGGTATCTACATTTATGCATAAGCTTAGAAAGCACCATGTATACAGAAATGGTGTTCCAAGCATGTCAGTTCTTACTATCACATCAAACGTAACATATGGTAAGAATACAGGTGATACTCCATGTGGTAGAAAGCATGGTCAGCCATTTGCTCCGGGTGCAAACCCAATGCATGGTAGAGATTCTCATGGTGCTGTAGCTTCCCTTTCTTCTGTAGCGAAGCTTCCATACATGGATTCTCAGGATGGTATCTCAAATACCTTCTCTATCATTCCGGGTGCGCTTGGTAAGGAAGATCAGGTATTCGCTGGAGATCTTGATGTAGATTTGAAGTTAGACTAATTTGAGGTTGACAATATGGACACAAACAATATCGACAATTTAGTTTCAATGTTAGATGATATGGTTGTTAACGGTCATGGACACATCACTGTGTCCTATGACCCGGACCAGGAAGGTGACAGCGTGGAAACGCTTGGATGTATTGATTGTGCAAAAGGAAATCTTGCATGTTCGGTACCAACGTTACATGAGGGTATCGACGAAGCGTTTGACGAACTTCCATAGTTTGTTTTGCGTAATAAATGATTAAAAATAGGAGGATTAATTACAATGGCTAGTACACAGCAGATCGATAACTTAGTAAATATGTTAGATGGTTATGTAGAAAAAGGTGGATATCATCTCAATGTTAACGTATACAACAGAGATACTCTTTTGGATGCTCAGAAGCACCCAGAGAACTATCCACAGCTTACAATCCGTGTATCTGGTTACGCTGTAAACTTCATTAAGCTTACACCAGAGCAGCAGGCAGACGTTATCTCTCGTACATTCCACGAGGGTATGTAATCTACTTGTAAAAGAGGAAACACAGGAACTGATTCTGCAAGGGGTCAGTTCCTTTTTTATGTGAAATGTGGTATAATAATGACATGACGATGTGAGCAAAATCATCGGGTATAAGCTGAATAAAATTTAGAGAAAGTTATATGCTAAAGAAAAACATATAGGATGGAGGACGTATAAAATGGAAGGATTGATTCATTCAATAGAAACCTTTGGAACGGTGGACGGACCGGGTACCAGATATGTGGTGTTTGTAAAGGGCTGTCCAATGCGTTGTCAGTATTGTCACAATCCGGATACCTGGACACAGGAGGGTGCAACGAAGATGACAGTAGAGGAGATACTGGCGGGTTATGAAGATAACAAGGCGTTTTATCATTCCGGTGGAATTACGGTAACCGGTGGAGAGCCTTTGGTACAGATTGATTTTGTGACAGAATTGTTTGAAGCTTGTAAGGAGAGAGGAATCCACACCTGTCTGGATACCTCCGGAATCATGTTCCGTCGTGATGTGCCGGAGATTCTTGCAAAGTATGACCGATTGATGAAGGTGACGGATTTGATCATGCTGGATATCAAGCATATTGATCCGGAAGAACATAAGAAGCTGACCGGACAGCCGTGTGATAATATTTTTGATTTTTTAAAGTACCTGGATGAGAAGGAAAAAGAAATCTGGATTCGACATGTCCTTGTGCCGGGCATTACATTGGTTCCGGAGTATTTGGATCGTTTGGGATATTTTATCGGACAGTTTCATCATATTAAAGCATTGGATGTGCTTCCATATCATTCTATGGGAAAGACAAAATATGAACAGCTCGGTATGGATTATGTGTTGAAGGATGTGCCGGAGGCTACCAAGGAACAGGCGATTGAAGCGCGTCAGGAGATAATTGCAGCTATGAAACGCAGACGTCAGGAGATGAAAGAAGCCAATTAGCTTTTGCTAATTGGCTTCCTGTTCGGAGTTTACCTTCGTCAATGTGAAGGTGAACTCGCTTCCAACTCCCTCGGTACTGACTACATCGATGGTTTCGTTGTGCGCTTTCATGATTTCTTTTGTGATTGCAAGACCAAGCCCCGTTCCCTGTTTATCTTTTCCACGGGAACTGTCTGCCTTGTAGAAACGTACCCATACCTGGTTGAGACTTTCTTTCGGGATTCCACAGCCTTCATCCTTTATGGAAACGAAAATCTTTTCGTTTTTCTCTTCCAAAGTGACATAGATGGACTTTCCACTAGGTGTGAATTTGATGGCATTATCCAGCAGGTTATAGATTACCTGCTGGATTTTTGTTTTATCCGCATGTACCATTGGATGCTCCACATGATTATTCAACCGAATTGGAATTCCCTTATCGATACATTTGATTTCGAAGGTGTTAATGGCATTTAATACAAGTTCTACGATATCGAAATCTTTATATACCAGCCATATACTATAGGAGTCGTAATCATTCAACTCAAGCAGACTGGAGGTAAGTTTTGTAAGTCGTTTTGTTTCATCTACAATGATTTTCAGATAACGGCCCTGACTTTCTACCGGGATGACACCATCCTGCATCGCTTCCGCATATCCCTTAATCGATGTAAGCGGTGAACGGAAATCGTGAGAGATATTGGAAATAAAGCTTCGACGATACTCATCGAGCTTTGAAAGCTCGCTTGCCATGTATTCCAGGGAAGAGGCTAACTGACCAATCTCATCATTGGAATGAATGTCGATCGTTGCATCGAAGTTTCCGTGTGAATATTCCTCACATGCTTGATTGATCTTTCGGATTGGTCGCATAATCTTTCCGGAGATGATTCCAAGCAATAAGAAAGAGAGAATCAGCATCACAAGAAACGGTACATAAATCAATTTCACAATGGTTGATTGCAGATTTTGAAGCTGTTTTACAGTTGCATGTAAAAAGAGCATACCATTGTTCTGCCCGTTTGTTTTAATCGGAATTGCAACGGAGATGATTTCCTCTTTAAAGTGGTCAAAGAAGGTTCCGGTAAACGTCTGTGGTTTTGACATATCGAAATTCATGTCTAAAAAATAAATATTTTTTGGATGTTCCGGATGTCCCTGTGCATTTGCATAGGCATAGATGATACCCTTTTCGTCCGCAACCCAGATACTGGCATTTAATGTCTCACAGTAATAGTCCAGGTTGTTTTGCATGTCTTCTTTCGTATACAGTCCCTGAATATATCCGGTGATGGTCTGGTCACCAATCAAAAAAGCTTCGTTTGTCAGTACCTCAGCACGCTCGTCTGACAACATTTTCTTGGTCATCTTGGTCGAGTAGAGAATCAAAAAACCAAAGGTAATCAGAAAGACTGCCAGGAATCCGATGAAGATTTTATCAAAGAGTGAATGTCGTAAGCTCATATTACTTTACCTCAAATTTGTAACCTTTTCCCCATACTGTAGAAATGGACCAGTTGTGGTCTTCGTTTAGTTTTTCGCGTAGACGTTTGACATGAACATCAACCGTACGAGAATCACCGGCATATTCGTAGTCCCAAAGACGCTCTAGTAGCTGATCTCGGGTGAATACCTGATTTGGATGCTTGGCCATAAAGTATAAAAGCTCCAGTTCCTTTGGCGGCATGTCAACCTGAGAACCGTCTAAGGTGACAGTGTAATTCGTCATATTGACCAGGAGACCATCATATTCTACAAACTCTCCCTGATGTTCTGTGGCAGCGGCGATATCCGTGTTTGGAGCACCAATTGGTACGGTGCGTCGTAGTACTGCTTTGACTCTTGCCACTAATTCGTTGGAGTCAAAGGGCTTGATGATATAGTCATCCGCGCCAAGCTTCAGACCTAAAACCTTGTCAAACACCTCTCCCTTTGCAGAGAGCATGATGATTGGAACCTGACTGGTTTTACGGATTTGTGTACATACTTCGTATCCGTCAATATCCGGAAGCATGATGTCCAGCAAAACCAAATCCGGAAGGAAAGAGGCTGCAAGACTTAACGCGTCTTTTCCGTTGTATGCGACTGCGGTTTCAAAACATTCCTTGATGAGATACAAGGAAATCAATTCTGCAATATTTTCGTCATCATCGACGATTAAGATTCGTTGTTTTTCCATATTTTCCTACTTTCTATTATAATTCTACGATAGTAACACCATACTCACCTTCGCCAAATTCTCCCGGCCGGAAAGACTGTACAAGTGGATGTTTGCGAAGATATTGGTGGATACCGTTACGAAGCGCGCCGGTTCCTTTACCATGAATGATGGTGATTTTGTGCATGTGTGCGATTACGGCATCATCCAGATATTTATCGATTTCAAATACCGCTTCATCCACTGTTTTTCCCATGACGTTGATTTCCGGTGAAAAATGCATGGCTTTGTTGATGGCAGTGTGGTCGGAATCGCGTTTTCCGGTTGCTTTGGTACGTGTTTTAACACCATTAACAGATACGGTATCCTCCTGGATGATGGCAAGATCGGAAATTGGGAGCATGGAATTTAGGATTCCCATTTTGACTCCTGCAATGCCTTTGGCATCCGGTAATTTTGTGATGGTTCCCTTGGTTCGCAAGCTTAATACCTCAACCGTATCTCCGATATGGAAATCCTTTGCTTTGTGGTTTGAGGTTCTGCTTGGTGTCTGCTTTGTACCGGAGTTGTCATAGCCTTTCATCTTATCACGTAGCTTGCTGCGGGATTCTTCCATGGTGCGCATATCCGCTTTGGAAGGGTTGCTGCGCCATTTATTGTAATCGCGAATTGTCTGGTCGGCGACTTCTTTTGCTTCTTCGATTAATTCGCGTGCTTCTTCTCTTGCTTTTTGCAAAATCTCTGCTTTCTTTGCGGAAATCTGTGCTTCCTTTTCTTTGAGACTTTCCTTCAATGATTCGATTTCTGCCTTGTATCTTTCGATGGCCTGTTCATCTTTTTCAATCGAACGACGACTTTCCTCGAGATTGGCAAGCAGGGTTTCCATGTCAATGGCGTCACTGTCAATCTGCTCTTTTGCAGAGGAGATAATGTAGTCCGGAAGTCCTAATTTGCTTGCGATTGCAAATGCATTGGATTTGCCGGGGATACCAATTGTCAGACGATAGGTCGGACGAAGGGTTGCCACATCAAACTCGCAGGAGGCATTCTCGACTCCATCTGTAGACAGTGCATAGGTTTTTAATTCGCTATAGTGCGTGGTGGCCATACAGCGTGCGCCCATATTCTTCAGATGGTTTAATATCGATACGGCAAGTGCTGCACCCTCTATTGGATCCGTTCCGCCACCGAGCTCGTCGAACAGACACAAGGTGCCCGGACCTGCATGGTTTACGATATATACGATATTACTCATGTGAGATGAAAAGGTGGAAAGACTCTGTTCAATACTTTGTTCATCTCCGATATCTGCGAAGACATCCTCGAACACTGCAAGGGTACTTCCTGCGGCAGCAGGAATATGAAGACCGGCCTGTCCCATGAGCGAAAAGAGTCCCAGAGTCTTCAAGGAAACCGTCTTTCCGCCGGTATTTGGTCCGGTTACGATTAACAAATTGTATTCCTGACCGAGTCGAATATCAATTGGAACGACAGAGTGCTTTTCCAACAATGGATGACGTCCCTGTTTGATGTCGATATAGCCGTCTTCGTTGAAAATCGGTTCGGTTGCCTGCATGGACTTGGCAAGCTTTGCTTTTGCGAAGATAAAATCAAGCTCTGTCAGGGTTGAAAGATTGTAGGCAATATCCTCTACTGCGGCAGCTGCCATGGAGCTTAAATGCTCTAAGATATGTTCGATTTCCAAGAGCTCTTCATTTGCGAGCTCCTTCATCTGGTTATTTAAGTTTACGACCTCCATCGGCTCGATAAAAAGGGTCGAACCACTGGATGACTGATCGTGAATCATACCGGGAAACTGGGAGCGGTATTCCTGCTTGACCGGAATACAGTACCGACCATTTCGCATGGTAATCAGACTGTCCTGTAGCTTGTCGCGGGATAAATCACTCTTTACAATCTTCGAAAGTTGCTGATGAAGCTTGTTGTTGATTGCCTGCATCTGTGTACGGATGGATTTGAGCGTGGAGGATGCGTCATCTGCGTATTCGTTCTCTGAGAGAATGCAGCGTTTGATTTCCGATGCGATATCCTCGAGTGGAATCAGCATATGGAAACGCTCTGTCAGACTATCGTTGGAAATTGGTATTTCGAGTTCCTTTGGAAGGTCTGAGCCATCTCCGTACTGTTTGACTGATTTTGCAACCTGCAAAAATGTGGCGATATCCAGCAATTCACGGGAGGTAAGCGTTGCAGCAACCTCCAGTCGTTTGATGGATGCGCCGATATCTGTGAGCCCTGTAAAGCTGACATTGCCTTGCCGGTTCAGTCGTGCAAGGGCATCCCTTGTCTCTTCCTGTAATCTGCGAATGACGTTGATATCCTTCTGTGGCTTCATACGGCCAATTTTTCGCTTTGCCATTGGCGAGGTTGCAAATTCTGTCGCCATCGCTATGATTTTTGTATATTCCAATATTCTCAGACTTCGTTTATTCATAATTCTCTTCCTTATAATGCTAACACATAATTAATACCATTATAGACGCAAACGCGCGCCTTGCCAACACTATTTTACCATGAATTTACTTGCGAAACCTATTAGATAGTGTTATCTTTTTTAGAAGAGAAAAGAAAGAAAAGAGGATGCATATGTATTACATAAACGAACTTCGCGACGGAGAAATGATTTCAGAGATTTACCTGTGTAAAAATAAGGTGGTTGCAAAGACCAAAGCAGGAAAGACATATTATTCGATGCAGCTTCAGGACCGTACCGGAATGATTGATGCAAAAATCTGGGAAGTAAACAATGCGATTGCGCATTTTGAACCGATGAACTATATCCGGGTGGATGCGCAGGTGACAAGCTTCAATGGTTCTTTGCAGCTCAATGTCAAGCGCGTTCGCGTGGCGGATGAGGGAGAATACAGCATAGATGATTATATGCCGTGTACAAAGAAAAATATCGATGAGATGTATCAGCAATTGCTGGGTTTGATTCAGACCATCAAGCAGCCACATCTGCAACAGCTTTTAAAGAGCTTTTTTGTGGAAGATAAGGAGTTTGCAGAGCGTTTTAAGAAGCATTCTGCTGCGAAGTCCATTCACCATGGATTTATCGGAGGATTGTTGGAGCATTCCTTATCTGTTGCAAAATTGTGTGATTACCTCGCAGGTACGTATCCGGTATTAAATCGTGATTTGCTAATTACAGCAGCAATCTGCCATGACATTGGGAAGGTAGATGAGCTGTCCAAATTCCCGGAGAATGATTATACAGACGAGGGACAGTTGCTTGGACATATTGTGATGGGTACCATGATGATTGCGAATAAGGTGGCAGGTATTGACGGATTTCCACCGAAGCTTGCAAGAGAGCTGGAGCATTGTATCCTATCACATCACGGCGAGCTGGAATATGGTTCACCGAAGAAACCGGCGCTCATTGAGGCTATGGCGCTTGCCCATGCAGATAATCTGGATGCGAAGTTGCAGACATTTACGGAGGTAATCGAGAGCAATGCGGATAATACGCAATGGCTGGGATATAACAAGATGTTTGAGAGCAATATTCGCCTGACCAACGAATAGAGATGGGAGAGATATGAACAAGGACGAGATCTATGAACTGACAATCGAAGATATCACAACGGACGGAGAAGGAATCGGACACACAGATGGCGGTATGGCTGTCTTTGTGAAGGATGCATTGGTGGGAGACCGTGTAAGGATCAAAATCATCAAGGTCAAAAAGAACTATGCTTATGGTCGTTTGATGGAGATATTGGAGGCATCTTCGTACCGTGTGACACCGATATGTGGTAATGCCAGACGCTGTGGCGGATGTGCAATTATGCACATGGATTACGAAAAGCAAAAGGACTACAAGTGGAACAAGGTCCGCAATTGTCTGGAACGCATCGGTGGATGTTCGGATATTGCGCAGAAGATGGAACCGGTATATGGGATGGAACATCCATATGCGTACCGCAACAAGATGCAATTTCCGGTTGGGCTGGATAAGGATGGACAGGTCAAAATCGGATTTTACGCAGGAAGAACCCATTGCATTATCGATATGGACGAGTGTGCAATCGGTCACCCGCTTAATAATTATCTGGTAAAAAATCTAAGAGTCTGGTTGCAGGAGCGCGTAGAGAAAAATCCAAGATATATCTATGATGAGCAGACTCATAAGGGCTTGGTGCGTCATATTTTGACGCGAGTGGGATTTACGACAGGTGAGTTGATGGTTTGTGTGGTGATAAACGGAGAGTCGCTGAGTCCGGATAGAAAAAATGAAACCATTTTGAACCAAAGTTTTGTTGAGATTCTGGAGAAATCAGTCAGACAGTACAATGAATCCGCAAATTCAGGGGATTTACAGGTTACTTTGAAAAGTGTGAGTGTAAATGTCAATCGGGAGAAAACGAATCGGATTTTAGGAGAACGTTGCAAGACCATCTGGGGAGAAGATACCATCACTGATTATATCGGAGATGTCGCATTTCGCATCTCTCCGCTTTCGTTTTATCAGGTCAATCCGGCGCAAACGAAGGTGTTATATGACAAGGCTTTGGAATATGCAGCACTTACCGGACAGGAAACTGTCTGGGATATGTATTGTGGAATCGGGACGATTTCGCTATCGCTTGCAAAGGCTGCAAAAAAGGTCTATGGCGTGGAGATTGTGCCGCAGGCAATTGTGGATGCAAAGGAAAATGCGAAAATCAATCATCTTTCTAATGTAGTGTTTTATTGTGGAAAAGCAGAGACAGTGGTACCGGAATTTATGGAGGGAAAGCTGGGCGATGCAGAAGGAAGAACCCCCGATGTGGTAGTGGTGGATCCGCCACGAAAGGGATGTGACGAGCAACTGCTCTCGACAATCCTCCGTATGCAGCCAGAGCGCATCGTCTATGTCAGCTGTGACCCTGCGACACTTGCAAGAGATGTCAAAAACTTGTGCGAGACGGAGTATCAGGTGGAGAAGGTTGCGGTAGTGGACCAGTTTTGTCATAGTACGCATGTGGAGACGGTTGTTCTATTGTCCCAACAAAAAGCGGATGATTATGTTGAGGTGGAGTTAGAGTTGGACGAGCTTGATTTGACCTCAGCGGAAAGCAAAGCGACTTATGCGGAGATTAAGGATTATGTGCTGAAGGAGCATGGATTTAAGGTATCTAATCTCTATATTTCACAGGTAAAAAGAAAGTGTGGAATAGAGGTTGGGGAGAATTATAATTTACCGAAGTCGGAAGAGAGTAAGCAACCTCAATGCCCAGTGGAGAAGGAAAAAGCGATAAAGGATGCGCTGGAGCATTTTGGGATGATTTAGAGAGGTGAGTGCATGGCATTAAACTATATGGTATATCAATATGACGGCAGCAGGAATACAGTTGTTATGACAGATATGGATGGCAAGGAACTTGTGATTGACTGCGATAAGGCAGAAGCACAGGTTGTGTTGGAGGAGCCGGAAGATATAGGAATCCTTGCTAGACTTGCAAGGAAAGAGCCTGCAAGTTATGTAAGTATTGCAATGCGTCCGGGCGGACTGCAGGATTATGTGGATGTGTGGAATGTGTTGAATTAAAAATGATGATGGGGTGGAGCATATCAAGGTAAGGTGTGCTCCTTTTATTATGCAAAGAATTCTGATGATAAACAGTATTTATTATAGTATAATATGAGTAATAAAACATTCAACAACTGAGAGATTTTTCTAATTGAGAGGAATTATTATGGAAGAACGAATTACTTTGTGTGGAGACAATTGCATAGAGTGTCCAAGATATAATGCCCATAGCGAAGCGGAATTAAGGAAAGTTGCGGAATTGTGGTATAGAGTAGGCTGGCGAGATAGGGTGGTATCTAATGAAGAAATTGTCTGTGCGGGATGCTCTTCGCATAAAGTTTGTACATATGGATTGGTTGATTGTACAGAGAAACATGGTGTTGAAAAATGTAATCAATGTAAAGAGTTTCCATGCGATAAGATTATGGATATGTTGAACCATTCAAAGAAATACCAGAAAAAGTGCAAAGAAGTTTGTTCTGAAGAAGAATATAGGGCATTAGAGAAGGCGTTCTTTGATAAACAAGACAATTTGAAAAAATGAGTATGTCTCATATGAAAAAGGAAGTGGAACAATGAGAAGAAATGACGGAAGAGAAACTTGGTTCAGATTGCTGGAGTGGGATAAAGGACAAACACCAGCAGAACGTTTGGCTGCAATAATTTTGACCAATGAGGGGTTTAGAAATATTGATCCTTCGCATCCGTTAGGAGGAAAGGATGGCTTGAAAGACATGGTCATTTCTTATAATGGAGCAAGATGGATTGGTGCGGTATATTTTCCTAGAGGACAACAGGATTTTTCTGAAATAAAAAATAAGTTTATTCATGACCTGGAAGGTGTGAAAAAGAATGGAACTCATGGGATTGCGTTTGTGACAAATCAGGAATTGCGTTTGGCAGAAAGAAAAGACTTATCTGAAATAGATGCAAATGTAGATGTTCAAATATACCATTTAGAGCGTATTGCAAGTTTATTGAATTCTCCTCAATACTATGGTGTTAGAATGGAATTTCTTGATATGGAAATGAATAAAGAAGAGCAGTTGGCTTTTTTTGCATCTCAAACTGATAAGATGAGCAATATAGAGAATATTCTGGCTAGATTAGTTTCGAATATAGAGAAAACAGATTGTAAACATCGATTACCTGAGGAAAGAAGAAACATTGAAGATGAAGAGCTTGATGAAGACTTAGAATATTCTGATGAGCCTCGCAGTATTGAGGAAATTGTTGAGGTTACAGAAGAATTCTTGGACAAAATATGGTTCGATAGACATTTATCGCTGAGGTATCGAATAGAAGCTGGTGTTGAAACAGTAGATTCTGAGATATGGAAAGGTGCATTACAGTCTGCGCAACGTGTTATAGAAAAATATGGAGAAGAAAACCTAGGGCCATATAGTGACTTTGAATGGGGAATGCTTAATGGTAAGCTTTCAGCATTGAGATGGGTATTAGGTGATGAGTGGGATATGCTTGATACATAGGTATGTTTGAAAATGGAGTGAATTTTTATGAGTTGGAAGGACTGCGATTATAATGAAATTAAAGAATTAAAGAAAAACTCAATATTGGAACTGCCATGGGATTGTCTTGAAGATGAAGAGTGTGTTTGGAAATATGAAATGAATAATTCTCCAATAGCGTTCATAAGATTATCACTTGATCCATGTGATAAGATTTCTATTTATATTGACGAATTTGAAGTTATTAAAACATATAGAAAACAAGGTCTGGGAAAGAAATTGATATGTGAATTTTTAGAAACAGTAGATAGTGATGTTAAACTTTTTGCTAAGAATAAAAATGTGCAGAAGTTTTGGGAAAAGTGTGGTTTCGAGGATGATGGTATTACATGGGCAGAAATTCCAATGATATATAAGGTATGATAGAAAATTTAGATGTACTCTCTCATTTATTATATGTAAGATGAGAGGTAAACTCACAAAAAAGGTGGTATCATTTTATGGAATGGATTGAGCGATTAAACAGTGCTGTTGAATATATGGAAGCTCATTTGCATGAGAAGATAGATTATGAAAAGGTTGCTGAGATTGCAAATTGTCCGGCGTACCATTTTCAAAGAATGTTCCTTTACATGACAAATATTTCTGTTTCTGAGTACATCAGAAGGAGAAGAATGTCTTTGGCAGCAGTTGATTTACAAGATGCAGGAGCAAAGGTTATTGATATTGCTCTGAAATATGGCTATGATTCACCGACAGCTTTTAATCGTGCATTTCAGAGCATACATGGTATAGCACCATCCGTAGCGAAGAAGGAAAATGCAACTTTGAAATCCTATTCGGCAATAAAGTTTTCTATTTCGGTACAAGGTATGGCGGAAATGAATTTTAGAATAGAGACAAAAGAAGCCTTTCGGATTGTTGGAAAAAGTTGTCCATTAAGTAAAGTGCTTGAGGAGAATTTTGCAAGAATACCACACGAATGGGATATAGCACTGGAAAATGGAACCCTTACAGAACTTTATGAGTTAATGAATGATAAGCCGGAAGGATTGCTTGGTGTAAGCGTACATAATGAAAAAGAATGGAAATATTTTATTGCTGTAAGTTCTACGGAAGATAGTGATAACTTTGAGCAGTACGATATTCCTGCTGCAACTTGGGCTGTGTTTTCGGGGCGAGGCACCAATGTATCTCTGCAAGAATTGGAATGCCGTGTCATAACTGAATGGTTGCCGACATCCGGGTATGAGTATGCGGAGATACCTGATATTGAGGTATATATAAAAGCAGATCCAAAGGATGCAATATATGAATACTGGCTACCGGTTGTGAAGAAGGAGGATAATAGTGGCTGTATCAACGATTAAAGCGGAATTTCAGTGTGAAATAGAAAAAGTATGGGAATTAGTTACATCATTGGATAACTATTCTTGGAGAAGCGACTTAGATAAAATCGTGGTGACTGTGCCGGAAAAAGAGTTCGAGGAACATACGAAGGATGGTTATGTTACAAAGTTTAAAATTACTGCTTTTGATGAATATAAGAACTATGAATTCGATATGGAAAACGGCAATATGCAGGGTCATTGGATGGGTAAATTTTCTTATAAAGACGGTATTACATTTATTGAGTTTACAGAAGATGTAAATGCTAAAAAATTGGTTATGAAACCTTTTGTGGGAATGTATTTAAAGAAACAGCAGGCTAAATATATTCAAGATTTAAGGGAAGCATTGGAGGCAAAAAGATGACTTGTGATGAAATTATTGAAGAGTTAAAAGCAAATGCTTCTGAAAAATACAAGGCGAATGTCGTGAAAATGGGTATTCCAGAAGAATATAGTATAGGTGTTTCGACAGCCGTTGTTCGTGCGATAGCAAAGAAAGCAGGAAAGTCAAATGAACTGGCAAGAGAGCTGTGGAACTCCGGTTATCATGAAGCAAAACTATTGGCGGTGTTAGTTTTTGACAAAAAGACAATATCACATGATGAGATAGAAAAACTTATATGTGATGTACAGTCGTGGGATTTGTGCGATCACTTGTGTAAAAATCTGATTATTAAGCTGAAGAGCTATGATGAGTTTATTTCTAATTGGATTACAAGTACACATACTTACAAGAAGAGAGCAGCGTTTACGTTAATTGCTTCTTCTGCAGTGCATAATAAAACGATTACCAATGATACTCTTGATGACTATTTGCACATTATACAAGAGTATTCTGATAGTGAACATGAACATGTTAGGAAGGCAATTTCATGGGCATTGCGGGAAATAGGAAAGAAGGATTTTACTTACAATGAAAAAGCAATCCTTTTAGCCCATGAATTAAAAGAGAGTGGCAACAAGAATAAAATGTGGATTGCAAAGGATGCACTAAAAGAGTTAGAAACACTTGTTAAGGTTGAGGGAAGGGGTAGACTTATTTCTTCAAATAGCAAGATGGGAAGAGAATAATATAAGTGCGTCAAAAAGTGGAGCACCTTTTAGAAAGTGACTCCAAAAAGTGGAGTACTTTTCCGAAAAGTACGTCAAAAAGTGGAGCACCTTCCGAAGCGGGGACACCATGAGAAATCTATAAAAGAAATTTTCCGGGTATAAAAAGCCTGGAAATATATAAGCGGAATTTTTTTGAATCGAAAATATTGCCTTTTCCGTAGCGAGGCTGTATCATCAAGAA
>JBJENA010000085.1:0-27926 GCA_051879955.1 Wujia sp. | reverse complement strand
GGATTTTAGCACAGGAAAAAAATGCGGAGATTCTTTGTGAGATTGAAAAGCCAATTTACGTATGGGCGGATGAATACATGATTGAACGTGTATTTACCAATTATATCAGCAATGCGATTCATTATGTGCGTCCGGGAGGTGTGATACGGATTTATGTGGAACGCATGGGACAGGATGTTCGCGTCAATGTCTATAACCAGGGCGACTGGATTGCGGATGAAGATATAGATCGTGTATTTGAGAAGTTTTACAAGGCAGATAAGGCGCGCACAAGAGAATATGGCGGCAATGGAATCGGTCTTTCCATTGTAGCGGCAACCATGAGAGCACACGGAAAAGCGTACGGTGTGAAGAATGTGGCAGATGGAGTTACCTTTTTCTTTGATTTGGATGCTAATGTGCTTGATGATAAGGAAAAAAAGTGATAAAATCTATGTATAATTCTGTTTGAGATTAGGATAAGTTATCATACATGAAAAAGAAGATAATTCATTCAAAAAACTTCATCAAGAAAGTGGTAGCAGTACTTACGATGTTTACGGTCGGATTTTCTATGACGGGTTGCGAGAAGGTCATTGATTTGACGGAGGAGGAAAATCAGCAGATTGCGGAATATGCGGCAGAGTTGATGTTAAAGTATGACAAGAAAGCAAAGCTCAAATTCGATCCGGATTCCCTGACTACACAGGAGGCTGTGCAGGAAGAACCTACAACACAGACTTCAGAGGAGATAACCGAAGCTACGACCGAGGAGGTTGCGACGACACAGGAAACAGCAGCGCAGAATCCGGACACATCGGATACGAAGCTACAGTCGACGACGCAGGGGTCGAGCCAGGAATCAGATTCGACGGTAGATGCAACGCCAAATGCAACCGAAACGGTTGATCAGGCGGTGACAGTAACGGTAGATAAAGATTTTGATATTGCTGCTTTTGTGGGAGAAAAAAATATTTCTGTCCGATATGCGTATTCGATGCTGGTAGACAGCTATCCGTCTTATGATCAGGAGGGCATGTATATCGAGATTCAGGCACCGAAGGGATATAAGCTTTTAGTATTGAAGTTCGATGTGGAAAATAAGACCAATGAGGCACAGGATATCGATTTGTATTCCAGAGATATCGATTATCACATTATTGTTGACAATGAAAAGAGTGCAAAGCAGATGCTCACGATTTTGATTGATGACTTATACACCTATCAAAAGGTGATTGATGCGAGCAGCAGAGAGGAAGCTGTCTTGCTATATACATTGTCTGATTCTGTTTGTGAAAAGATGAAAGACTTGAAGCTAAAAGTAGTTTACGATGGAAAAGACGCTGTGTTACAGCTTGATTAAGAGGAGGGTACATATGGATTCAAATATTTTATTGGAAAGCGGAACAAACGAGCTTGAGGTTTTGGAATTTTTGATTCATGGTAATCATTATGGCATCAATGTGGAAAAAGTACGAGAGATTTTGCCTTATACAGAGATTACTCCGGTACCAAATTCTCATCCATGTATTGAGGGAATCTTCATGCCACGTGAAGATATCATAACAGTGATTGATTTGTTCCAGACATTGGGCTTTCAAAATACAGACAAACGTAACAATTTCCTGATTGTTACAAACTTCAACAATCTGAATATTGCGTTTGATGTACAGTCTGTTTTAGGCATCAATCGTGTGTCCTGGCAGGATGTTGTAAAGCCGGATGCAACGGTAAGTGGTCCGGGAACCGGCATTGCAACCGGTATTATCAAGAAAGCAGATGATCTTTTGATTATTCTCGATTTTGAGCGTATCGTAGAGAGTATTTGTCCGGAGACAAGTTTGAAGATTTCCGAGATCAACCAGCTTGGAACCCGTGAGAGAAACGATATTCCAATCTTGATTGCGGAGGATTCGATGATGCTTTGTAAGCTGATTGAAGATGCACTTCACCGTGCAGGATATACAAAGCTTACGATCAAGAATAATGGTCAGGAGGCTTGGGATTATCTGTTACAGCTCAAGAAGAACAATGGTGTAGACTATGGAGCAAAACTCGTTATCACAGATATCGAGATGCCACAGATGGATGGTCACCGATTGATCAAGCTGATTCGAGATACAGATGGATTGAAGCATCTTCCGATTGTTATTTTCTCTTCATTGATTAATGAGGATATGAAGCGCAAGGGTGAGCTTTTAGGAGCAGATGCACAGATTAGCAAGCCGGAAATCGGACAGTTAGTTGGCATCTTGGACAATTTGGTCGGAAGCCAGATTTACGGTGATAAATAAGAAAAAATACATGGGGCTGTCATGTGGCAGCCCTATCTGATTTTAGATATGATATGAGGTGGAGACATGAATTTACAGAGCGTAGGAAAAACCAAAGAAGAAATAAAAGAAATGTACGAGACCTATTTCTATGATACCTTCAAGAGATTTGATTTTATCGCTGAAAAAGGGGAAGGGTGCATCATTTCAGATGAGACAGGCAGAACCTATTTGGATTTTATGGCCGGTATTGCGGTAAATTCTGCAGGTCATTGTAACAAGAAGGTCGTAGAGGCAATTATGGAGCAGTGTCAGACGATGATGCATGCGTCCAATTATTTTTATACGGTTCCGCAGATTATGTTGGCAGAGCGAATCTGCAAGTCTATCGGAATGGAGAAGATATACTTCCAAAATTCAGGCGCAGAGGCAAATGAAGTCATGATTAAGCTTGCGCGTAAGTATGGAAAGGAAAACTTTGGCCCAAATCGTTACAATATCGTAACTGCTTATAACAGCTTCCATGGACGTACACTTGGAACGCTTGCAGCAACCGGACAGCCGGACACTGCGATTCAGAAGAATTATGATCCGTTGATTCCGGGATTTCGTTATGCAACCTTCAATGACTTGAAGTCTTTTGAGGATGCCTGCGATGAGAACACGATTGCGATTATGGTAGAGCCTGTACAGGGCGAAGGTGGTGTGATTCCGGCAACGAAGGAATTTTTACAGGGATTGCGTAAACTGTGTGATGAAAAAGAGATGCTTTTGTTGTTTGACGAGGTACAAACCGGATGGGGTAGAACCGGTAGCCTGATGGCATTTATGGGCTATGAGGTAAAACCGGATGCAGTCAGTATGGCAAAGGCGATGGGAAATGGAATGCCAATCGGTGCGATGTGTACAAGTGCAAAGCTTGCGCTTACTTTTGGCCCTGGTGCACATGGAAGCACTTATGCAGGAAATCCGGTAGCCTGTGCAGCAAGCTACGCTGCTTTGGGTGAGATTATCGATGAAAACCTCTCTGAGAATTCGAAGAAGGTGGGTGCATATTTCCGCGAGAAATTGGCAAAACTCCCTGGTGTAAAGGAAGTGCGTGGTCTGGGACTTATGATTGGTGTGGAGTTCGAGAGGGATATCGCAACGGATGTGAAGTACAATGCCTGTGACGAAGGACTTTTGCTTACAGCAGTACGTCCGGCAGTCATTCGTATGGTTCCGCCACTCAATGTAACAGAGCAAGATTGTGATCAGGCGTATGAGATTTTGGAAAAGGTAGTACGCGAATTGTTGTAAGGCAGTTTGGAGGATAGAAACAATGGAACGTGTGAATGCATGGAAAACATATAACGAAGAACAGCTCGACGAGCTGGAAGGTCTTTGTAAGAACTATTTACATTTTTTGGATGTCGGTAAGACAGAACGTGAATGTGTCAAAGAGATAGTCAAGCAGGCACAGACACATGGATATATGGATTTGCAGACAGTTATAAAGAATCAGAAGTCGTTACAGGCGGGAGATAAGGTTTACCACGTTTGTATGGATAAGACGGTTGCTATGTTCTGTATCGGGAAAAAGCCTCTTTCAGAGGGCATGAATATTCTTGGCGCACATATCGATTCACCTCGTATGGATGTGAAGCAGAATCCATTGTACGAGAGTGATGATTTCGCTTATCTGGATACCCACTATTATGGTGGTATCAAGAAGTATCAGTGGGTGACACTTCCACTCGCATTACATGGTGTGGTTGCAAAGAAGGATGGAAGTGTGATGGAAGTCCATATCGGTGAGGCAAAGGACGATCCGGTATTCTGTGTGACAGATTTATTGATTCATCTGGCCGGTGAGCAGTTGGAAAAGAAGGCTGTGAAGGTCATTGAGGGTGAGAATCTGGATGTCTTAATCGGCAGCAAGCCATTGGAAGGCACAGAAAAGGATGCTGTGAAAGCTGGCGTTTTAAAGATTTTAGAAGAAAAATATGATATGACAGAGGAAGATTTCCTTTCAGCAGAAATTGAAGTGGTTCCTGCAGGGCCTGCAAAGGAAGCAGGATTCGATCGCAGTATGGTGATGGCCTACGGTCAGGACGATCGTGTGTGTGCATACACATCACTGGCTGCGATGCTTGAAGTGGAAGATGTGGAAAAGACGACTTGCTGTCTTTTGACGGACAAGGAAGAAATCGGCAGTGTGGGTGCAACCGGTATGCAATCCAAGTTCTTTGAAAACACTGTGGCTGAGCTTATGGCTGCGATGGGTGGTTTTGATGAGCTTTCCCTGCGCAGATGTCTGGCATCGTCTTGTATGCTTTCTTCTGATGTCAATGCAGCCTATGACCCACTGTTTGCGAGTGCATTTGAAAAGAAAAATGCTTCCTTTTTTGGAAGAGGTGTGGTCTTTAGTAAGTTTACAGGCTCACGTGGAAAATCAGGCAGTAATGATGCCAATGCTGAATATATTGCACGTATTCGCAAGATGCTTGATGATAACAAAGTGAATTTCCAGACTGCAGAGCTTGGTAAGGTTGATATCGGTGGTGGTGGAACCATCGCGTATATTCTGTCCTTGTATGGCATGGAAGTGATTGATTGTGGTGTGGCAGTTCTCAATATGCATGCACCATGGGAGATTACTTCAAAGGCAGATATCTACGAGGCATATCGATGCTATAAAGTATTTTTGCGTGAAGCATAAGATTGGTTTACAAAGATGAAAAATAAAAAGAGCTACAAACATATAGCCAGACAGATTATGGCATTCCTTTTGGTATGCCTTTTTGTCGTGCCTGTAAATCCGGTCCAGGCGAAGGATTCCTTTCTGGCGGGTTATATCCAGACTGTATTTAACCAGAAGATGGGAATCGGCAGCAACGAAATTAACTGTCTGTATCAGTCATCGACAGGATATGTCTGGGCAGGTACAGATGGAGGATTGTATCGTACAAATGGTTCCGGTTTTGAGAGCATTAATCTCTGGGACACCGAACGTACAGATTTGTATACCATTAACTGTCTGATGCAGGATGCAAGTGGACGTATGTGGATTGGTACGGACAATTATGGCTTGTTTTATATCGAAGGTGGTGAGACCTTCCATTTGCAACAGGAATATTATGATGGCATCAAATCGATTCAGGATATCAAGCAGACGATAGATGGCACCTTGTTTGTTGCAACACAGAGTGGTCTGTATACGATTGAAACAGTGGACCCGGAAAGTCGTTCGGATCAATCATCCGTAAGTATGATACCATATGTGGATGAGAAGCTTGCTTCTATGGAGTTTATTCAGCTTGCGGTTTTGAACAATGATATATGGGCGATTGCCGGAGGTAACAGGCTGTATGTCATGAACAATAAAGGAAGTGTTGCCACGGTTGATCTATCCGAGGATGTGGATGATGATCTTTCCTGTATCGAAAATGTGGGCGGTGAGATTGTAGTAGGCAGTACCGGCAGAAATGTAATTGTATTTTCGGCGGTACACAAGATGAAAACCTACATTGCAGGTGTGGATGGTATCAATGCATTTATGAGGGACCGGGATGGTCGTTTGTGGGTGTGTGCAGATAATGGTTATGGTTATATGGATCGGGATTACAATTATATTCCAATCAATGATAGCCGGATGGATACGTATATTTCAGATATGATTCAGGACTACGAAGGAAACTACTGGGTGGCATCTTCCCGTATGGGCTTGTTGCTTTTGACCAGAGGAAAATTTGTAGACTATAACATGATGACCGGTATGTCGGAAACCATGGTGAACCATGTCTTTGAATACAAGAGCAAAAAGTATGTGGCAGCAGATGATGGTCTGTACATATACAATTCGAAAAATGAACAGCTTGAGAATGAATTAACAGAGCTGTTAAAAGGTGTCAGTGTCAGACATATTGCAGCGGATCGCAGAGGAAATCTATGGATTTCTACATACCGTCGCTATGGTGTGGTGCGCTATGGAAGTGACAAATCTGTGACATTTCTAAACAGAGCAAATGGTCTTCCGTCTATGTCGATTAATATGACGCTTCCTTTGATGGATGGAGGACTGGCGGTTGCAACTGCAGAAGGTCTGGCAATTTTTGATAAGAATGGAGAGATAGAGAAGACCTACGGAGAGGGAACAATATTTGCAAACCAATCGATATTAAGTCTATATGAAAATGAAAAAGGGATTTTGTGTATTGGAACGGATGGTGCAGGACTATACACGCTGAATCGAGGAACTTTGGAATTGGTGCAGTACAAAAAGGAAGATGGTCTCAATTCCGATGTTGTGACCTGTTTGGTTGAAGGAGAACAAGGTCTTTGGGTTGGAACAGACAGTGGTCTTTGTTTCTATAATGAAGCTTTCCGAAGCATCAGTAATATCGAATATTCAAACAGTATCTATGATATCTGTATTCGCGATGGATTTGTGTGGTTAGTGGGCTCCATGGGAGTGCTTCGAACCACAGAAGAAGAGCTTTTGTCCAGTAATGCGATTTCAGGGCGTTACTATGCGACAGAGGATGGATTGACAAAAACAGTGAATACAACAAGCCGTGCCTGTCTGGACAAAAATGGAATTTTGTATATAGGTTGTAATGAGGGTATCGAGACATTGGATACAAAGAACCTGGCATACAACCTGACTGCGCCGAAGATTAAGGTGACAGCGATTGAAATTGATGGAAAGAAATACGAATTCGATGATTTGAAAGATGGCTTAATCATAAAAAGCGATACGTCAAAGATTATGATTAGCTTTGCGGTATTTAGTTATATCAATCGTGCAAATCTGCAGGTGGAATATTGTCTGCAGGGTTTTGATCCGGAGCCAATTAAGTTATCCGGTATGGATGTATTGCAGGCAGTATATACGAACCTGGATGGTGGAATCTATGAGTTTACCATCAATGCGTACAATGGTGACGGAACACCTTGTGAGCAGCCGGTAACTTTTGTGATTGAGAAAGAAAAGAGCATCTTTGAAAGTCCGGTTGCAAGAGTCGGAATCGTGATTATCGTCTTGCTCGGATTTATCCTGTTAGTATTTGCAATTTTGCGAGTCACAAAACTGCTTCGAAATAAAACGCATGCCTTAGAACAGCTTTCTAAGGAGCATGAAGAAGCAGTGAAGTCAAGCTCTGCAAAGAACGACTACCTTGCAAATATGAGTAATGAAATCAAAACACCAATTCACGCCATGATGGCAAAGGCAGATGGACTGCTTCATATGGTGGAAGAGGATTCTCCATACAAGGACGAGATTCATGGTATCTATGATATTGGAAATGATATCCTGGTGCGTGTGGATGATATGATTCTGCTTGCAAAGATGGAATCCGGACGTCTGGAGATAGAAGAAAGCAATTATGCGGTTTCCGATTTAGTTGCAGACATATCAGATTATGTCATTGACAAGCTGACAGATAAATCTGTCAAGTTTTTCGTGGAATGGGGTGACCATGTGGTAGATAACCTCATTGGTGATGTTGGTAAGCTTCGCAGTGCATTGCTGCGTTTGATGGATTATGCGATTCGTAGCACCAAGCAGGGAAGTATTAGCCTTTCTGTAGATCACTATGAATATGCTGATCGTGAGCATCAGGACAAAATCAATCTGGTATTTACGATATCCGATACGGGAACCGGTATCAGAGAAGAACGGTTGGAACATGTTTTTGATATTTATAATGCATCAGAAGGAAGCAAACAGAGTTCTCACAGCTCTCAAGATGTAGGACTTGCAATTGCAAAAGGATATGCTGATATCTTGCAGGCTGATTTGACCGTTGACAGTATCTATGGAGCCGGAACTTCCTTTACAATGTCTTTGGACCAGCGTCCTGCAATCAAACTCAGTAGTGGACAGATGGTATCCAAGATTGGGGATACGGTATCGAAAGAAGATGCAGAAAAGCTATGGCTTCCGGAAGTATCAGCTTTGTTGGTTGATGATGAGGAAGTTAGTATCGAGGTAAGTAAGAAGGTGCTGACAGCCTTTGATATGAAATTGGATGTTGCCACATCCGGATTAAGTGCTATTGATATGGTGCTCAACCATGATTATGATGTTGTATTTATGGATTTGTCCATGCCGATTATGAACGGTAAGGATGCGATGCTTGAAATCAGAGAGCTTTCAGACCTCAAATATACGATGCTTCCGATTATCGCGCTTGACCCGGATGCAGTTGAGGAAAATCGCGCTGCAAATCTGGCAGCCGGATTTACAGACAGTTTGGTAAAGCCGATGGAATTTCGCAGGGTGGCTGCGATTCTCAAGGATTGTTTGCCGGAGGATAAGTTGCAGGAACGTACAGATGATATCCGCTTGTTGATAGAGGGTTCCAGATTCCAGGAAGCGCTTTCTCATCTTGGACCAACCATCGATGTGGAGACAGCAATTGAAAAAATCGGTGGAAGTATTGATGTATACAACAAGATTATACAGGCGTTTTATTTGCAAAATAAGGATATCGTAGATACGCTGGAAGAACGTTCGCGCAAAAATATTCGAAGCTTTAAAACCAAGATTCATTCCATCCGTACTTTGAGTAACAGTATCGGTGCGTATGAATTTGCAAAGCATGCCGCACAGATTGAGTCATCCATCAATGTCGGAAAGCGGGAGCAGCTTAGACAAAAGCTCAAGGGTTTCTCAGAAGATCTTGTAAATTTGTTGCTTGTGCTTGAGGATTATCTCAATATGGCACAGGAAGTAAGTGGTCTTACCGATGAAGAATATGCGATGAAGCGTGAGCAGGAGAAGCTGTCTGCGGAGCCGGAAGAGCAAAAAATTGCGGAGGATCCTATAGAGGCAGAAGTTGAGGAAGATGTGTTGGATTCTATCGAGATTTCTGTTTTGAAAGAGCTTCGTGAAGCTGCAAAGAAACAGGATGAAGAAGGCATGGATTTGTGTCACGAAAAACTGGCAAAGGTGACACTGGAAGGAGAGGACAAAGAGTTTATGCAGGTATTGACACAGGCAATTACTACGCGTGATACACAGACTGTGCAGGAGCTTGTAAATACGTATATCGATTTGAGACTGTCATAGAGACAGAACCACGAAGTGGGAAGCAGATATATTATTTTGGATATAGAAAGGAAATGATCTATGCAGATTATGGTATCAGGAGAGCGCAAAGAGGTGCGCGATGGTATGAACTTGCAGGAATTGATTGCATTAGAGGAAACACCGTTACCAAAGCATGTGGTGGTGATGGTCAATGATGAGATTGTGGAACCGGAAGCGTTTTCAGCGACGATTCTCTTTTCGGGAGATACGGTTGAATTCCTTGCCTTTATGGGAGGCGGTTGAGCATGCAGGGATATGCAAAGCTCCAGAATGTAATAAAAGGATATGGCAAGGTTGCGGTTGCTTTTTCGGCAGGCGTGGACTCCACTTTATTGCTTCGCGTGGCGGTAGATGCATTGGGGGCGGAAAATGTACTCGCGCTCACTGCTTCGGCGGATTTTGTTGCAAAGGATGAGACAAGACAAGCGCAACAATTTTGTGAGAAGCTTATGGTGCAACAATTGATTGTACCGATAGAGGAAGCAAAAATCGAGCATTTTTGTGACAATCCCCAAAATCGTTGCTATTACTGTAAAAGGCAATTGTTTCAATGTTTTATTCAAACAGCGAAAGAACATGGATTTGACACGGTAGTGGAAGGTTCTAATCTCGATGATCTCGGAGATTACAGACCGGGACTTCGGGCGTTGGAGGAATTGGGTATTCAAAGTCCCTTTCGGGAATGTGAGATGACGAAGAAAGAGATTCGTGCTCTTTCTAAAAAACTGGGTCTTGCAACCTTTGACAAACCATCTTTTGCCTGTTTGGCGAGTCGTTTTGCATATGGTGAGAGAATTACCAAGGAACGGCTTTTTATGGTAGAGCAGGCGGAAAGCTATCTGAAACGACTTGGATGCAAGCAGTACCGTGTGCGTATACATGGGGAAAACCATGCGATTGCACGTATCGAGCTTCCAAAAGAGGAAATGGCACAATTTTTGGATGGACAAGAACGGGAGTTGGTACAGTACTTTAAAACATTGGGTTTTTCTTATGTCTGTCTGGATTTGGAAGGGTATCGCACCGGCAGTATGAACGAGGGCGTGGAAAGGAGTGTAGATGGTATACACAGAGATGACAATTAAAGCGATGAAGTTCGCTTATCAGGCGCATGAAGGACAGTTAGATAAAAGTGGAGTGCCATATATCTATCATCCGATTCACTTGGCAGAGCAGATGACAGATGAAGTATGCTGTACGGTTGCTTTGTTGCACGATGTGGTAGAAGATACTTCAGTGACATTGGAGGAGATAGAACGTGAATTTCCCAAAGAGGTAGCGGAAGCAGTTTCTCTTTTGACACATGACAAATCGATAGATTATTTTGATTATGTGAGAAAGATGAAAGACAATCCGATTGCAAAGACGGTAAAGCTTGCAGATCTTGCACACAATTCGGATGAAGTTCGTTCCCGTGCGGAGCATTGTTCAGAAGAACAAATTGAAAAATGGAGAAAAAAATATAGCAAAGCGAAGCAAATCTTGGTAGAATAGATAGCGATTTAGAATACAAAAACGGAGGAATCGTGTATGGGATGTTTTATTGCACCGGCAACAGAAGCGTTGGTCGTTACAGCAGTTGATAAATTGACAGAGAATAAAGAAATGAAGACAACAGGCTTTGTTTATGAGATGAAGCAGAAGGTTTCCTGGCTCAAGAACATGCTTTGGGGAGGAAGTGGATTGCTTGCTTTTGAACATTTGTGGCATGGAGAGTTGCAGCCATTCTTTCCATTTTTGACAGCGGCTTCGAATCATGAAGATTTCATGGCGATGGTACATGAGATTTCCACGACGGGAGTTGCAATGGCAGCAGCGGTAACCGTTGTATGGCTAGGCATGGTTGTCACGACGTCACGTAAGAAAAAGAGTGTGTTACAGGAACAAAAAATAGAAAAGTAATCGGAGAAAAAGATGACATTATTGATTACCGTTTTTGCGGCAGTAGTTACAACGATTGTATGGTATCTGACTGTTCGGAAAAAAGATTTGAAATTGGGGACACTATGTCTTTGGTATTGGGCTGCTTCGATTATGTGGTTTGTTGATGCAGTGATGGAGTATAAGGAGATGGGAGCTGCATATTTCGAACCGAACACCAAGCAGATGATAAATGATGCATTCCTTGGCTGCTGTGTAGTGGTCTTGGGATTAGCTGTCTGGATTTTCCTTGTTGTTATCAGGGATCCGGACAATGTATGGAAAAATTTGCATTCCAATCAGGAGCATTAGTTTGAAAGGATGGTTGGATGCGCAGGCGTGAATGTTTTGGGGCGTCGGTTACGACAGCCCCTTTTTTGAAAAGGAGCATAAGATGAATCAGATAATTACAAGTTTATTGGAAACCGATATGTACAAGTTCAGCATGGGACAGGCAATTTATCATCAGTTCAGTGATTACAAGACAACCTGGTCTTTTAAGTGCAGAAATACGGATGTGTTTTTTACGCCGGAGATGGTGGAGGAGATTCGCAACCAGATTAAGCTGTATTGTGACCTGTATTTTACAGAGGAGGAACTTGAATACTTGAATAACATCAAGTGGATTAAGGGTTCCTATGTGGATTTTCTTCGTCTGTGGCATCCAAGATATGAAGATTTTACGATTACAGAAGATGCAGCATGTGGATTGAGCATCGAGACGAAGGGAACCTGGCTTACGACTTCGATGTATGAGATTCCAACTCTAGCCATTGTAAATGAAGTATATTTCCGTATGGCACATGATTATGATCGATTGTACAAGAGCTTCGAGGAGAGACTCGAGGCAAAGGTCTCCAAGCTGGTAGATGGAACCTACAGCCTGGGT
Organism: Wujia sp.; assembly: GCA_051879955.1. Taxonomy (GTDB): domain Bacteria; phylum Bacillota; class Clostridia; order Lachnospirales; family Lachnospiraceae; genus Coprococcus_C. Next base: position 15,787 of record JBJENA010000085.1, on the reverse strand, counting down.
GCGTTTAGCGAGTTCGGCCTTCGCAGAAGACTGTCTGCCGAGGCGCAGGAGCTTGCTGTAAAGGTATTGCATGACAACAAGTATCCGGGTTCGAGCTTTGTGGGAACCTCCAATGTATTCCTTGCAAAGAAATACGGTATCACTCCGGTTGGAACCATGGCACACGAATGGATTATGTGTGTGGGACAGGGAAATCACAAGCACAATCCTTCTTATTCAAATTGGTATGCTTTGGATGCGTGGGTGACAGAGTACGGTATCTTAAATGGTACTGCTTTGACGGATGCGATTACGACCGATTGTTTCTTGAAGGATTTCCAATTGACCTATGCAACCTTGTTCAGTGGTGTGCGTCATGACAGTGGAGATCCATATGAGTGGGGAGAAAAGATGATTGCGCATTATGAAAAATTGGGAATTGATCCATCGACAAAGACCCTGCTCTTTAGTGACAGTCTGGATTTTGAACGTGCAAACCAGCTTCATACCTATTTTTCCGGACGGGCGAAAGTGGCATTTGGAATCGGAACGTATCTTTCCAATGACACAGAGGTGGAACCACTGAATATCGTTATGAAGACGACCGCCTGCAATGGTATGGATGTGGCAAAGATATCAGACGTATCCGGAAAGGGTATGTGTAAGAATCCGGAATATGTAGATTACCTGCAACGTTGTATCAACTGGCGTTTGAATCATGTAAAGATTAATTAATTATGACATTAAAAGAATTGTCCATCGGACAAACTGCGACAATTTTATCAGTAGGAGGCGAAGGCAGTCTTCGACAGCATCTTTTGGATATGGGACTCATTCCGGGGGTTACAGTCACTTTGGTTAAATATGCACCGATGGGAGACCCGATGGAACTAAAGGTGCATGGATATGAGCTGACACTTCGACTTGCAGATGCGGAAATTATCGAGGCTTCACTCTGCGAATCAAAGCAGGAGCAGGCCGAAAAAAAGGAAAAAATATCTGCAAGACAGATTCCGCATCCCGGGTTAGGAGAAGGTGGCAGATATCACCCAAAGGGAAGCGGAACTAAGCTTCCGGAGGGGGAAACTCTGACCTTTGCTCTTGCAGGAAACCAAAACTGTGGTAAGACGACATTGTTTAATCGTTTGACAGGCTCGAACCAGCATGTGGGAAATTTCCCGGGCGTGACGGTAGACCGCAAGGATGGACCGATCAAAGGTCATCCCGATACCTTGGTGACAGACCTGCCGGGAATCTATTCCATGTCGCCGTATAGCAGTGAAGAATTGGTGACCAGAGAGTTTATCCTGAAGGAAAAACCAAAGGGGATTATCAATATTTTGGATGCTTCGAACATCGAACGCAACCTCTATCTGACCATGCAGCTTTTGGAATTGGATATTCCAATGGTGGTGGCACTCAACATGATGGATGAAGTACGTGAAAATGGTGGAGTCATCCTGGTCAATGAGTTAGAAGCGGCACTTGGGGTTCCGGTGGTTCCTATTTCGGCAGCGAAAAATGAGGGTATCGAGGAGCTTGTGAATCATGCTGTCCATGTAGCGAGGTATCAGGAACGGCCGGGCCGACATGACTTTTGCTGTTCGGATGACAAGGAAGGTGCGGTACACCGCTGTATTCATGGCATCATGCATTTGATTGAGGATCATGCAGGAAAGCAGGATATCCCGATTCGGTTTGCGGCAACCAAGATTGCAGAGGGAGATGCCCATATCAAAGAATTATTGTCTCTCGATGTTAATGAGCTGGAGATGATTGATCATATCACCTTGCAGATGGAGAAGGAAAGTCATCTGGACAAGGCAGCAGCCATTGCAGATATGCGATATCTCTTTATCAATAAAATCTGTGCGCAGACGGTTGTGCGCCCAAGAGAGAGTAAAGAACATATCCGAAGTCAGAAAATAGATCGGATTCTGACTGGCAAATATACTGCAATCCCTGCCTTTGTGGCAATTATGGCACTGGTCTTTTATCTGACATTCGGTGTCATTGGTGCGGGATTGCAGACATTGATGGAGGGTGCCATTGATTGGGTGACGCAAATGGTTGATACCCTGTTGATACAATCCGGCGTACATAATACCCTGCATTCTCTGATTATTGACGGTGTGTTTAACGGTGTGGGAAGTGTGTTGTCTTTCCTGCCGATTATTGTAACGCTGTTTTTCTTTTTATCCTTGCTGGAAGACAGCGGATATATGGCAAGAATTGCATTTGTGATGGATAAATTGCTTCGAAAGCTGGGGCTTTCCGGTAAGAGCATCGTTCCAATGCTGATTGGCTTTGGATGTACAGTGCCGGGAGTTATGGCAAGTCGGACTCTGCCATCGGAGCGTGACCGAAAGATGACGATATTGCTTACCCCTTTTATGAGCTGTTCTGCAAAGCTTCCGGTGTATGCATTTTTTACTTCGGTATTCTTTCCGAATCATGCAGTGCTTGTGATGATTCTGTTATATTTTGGTGGCATGGCAACCGGAATTTTGATTGCACATATTCTCAAGAAGACAGTATTCAAGGGAGAGCCGGTTCCATTTGTGATGGAGCTTCCCAATTACAGACTGCCGGGCGCAAAGAACGTCATTATGCTTCTTTGGGATAAGGCAAAGGATTTCCTGCAAAGAGCCTTTACGGTTATCTTTCTGGCTACAATTGTAATTTGGTTCCTGCAGACCTTTGATTTTACATTTCACATGGTGGCATCCTCGCAGGACAGTATCCTTGCGGTTTTGGCAGGGCTGTTGGCACCATTATTTGTTCCGCTTGGATTTGGAGATTGGCGATTCTCAACTGCGTTAATCACAGGATTTATGGCAAAGGAAAGCGTGGTTTCCACATTAAATGTATTGATTCCAAAGCAGATGGTTCTAACAGAACTTTTGAGCCCTGCAGCAGCAGCGGCCTTGTTGGTATTTTGTCTATTGTATACTCCTTGTGTGGCAGCGATAGCAGCCATTCGAAGGGAGTTGGGCAGAGGATGGGCAGCAGTTGTGGTGATTGGACAGTGTGTGATTGCGTGGCTTTTGGCTTTTGTAACTTATAGTGTCGGGACCTGTCTTTTTTAATTGATGTTTTATGAAAAAAATAGTAAAATAGGAATAGATTTTGCACAGAAGAAAGGAGTTATTTATGAAGCAGTTGATGTTGGGAAACAAGGCATTTGCACGTGGTCTTTTTGAGGCAGGATGCAGCATTGTTTCAAGCTATCCGGGAACCCCGAGTACGGAGGTGACAGAGGAAGCTGCAAAGTATGATGAAATATATTGTGAGTGGGCACCAAATGAGAAGGTTGCAATGGAAGTTGCCTTCGGTGCTTGCCTTGCTGGAAAGAGAAGCTTTTGTGGAATGAAGCACGTTGGTTTGAACGTGGCAGCAGATCCGCTTTATACATGTTCTTACACAGGTGTCAACGCAGGTATGGTAATCTGTGTTGCAGATGATCCCGGTATGCATTCCTCGCAGAATGAGCAGGACAGCCGTCACCATGCAATCGCAGCAAAGGTTCCGATGTTGGAGCCGGCTGACTCTGCAGAAGCATTGGAATATACAAAGCTTGCATATGAGATTTCAGAGGAGTATGACACTCCGGTTATCATCAAGATGTGTACCAGAGTGGCACATTCCCAGAGTATTGTTGATACCGGCGACCGCGTGATGCCGGAGCCAAAGAAATATGAGAAGAACATTTCCAAGTATGTTATGATGCCTGGTAATGCGATTCGCAGACATCCATTTGTTGAGGAGCGTACCAGAAAGCTGGTTGCTTATGCGGAGACGAGTGGCATCAACCGTGTAGAGATGGGCGATACCAAGCTCGGTATCATCACATCCTCAACAAGCTATCAATATGTAAAGGAAGTGTATGGAGAACAGGCAAGTATCTTAAAGCTTGGTATGGTAAATCCGCTTCCGGAGAAGTTAATCATGGATTTTGCAAAGCAGGTCGAGACATTGGTTGTCGTAGAAGAGCTTGATCCAATTATCGAGACACATTGCAAACAGCTGGGATTAAAAGTAAATGGTAAGGATTTGCTTCCGATTGAAGGAGAGTTTTCACAGCGCTTAATCGCTGAAAAGCTCGGTGCAGATACGGTTACATATAAGAGCCTGGAAGAACAACTTCCAAACAGACCACCGGTTATGTGTGCAGGCTGTCCGCACAGAGGATTGTTCTATGTTCTTTCCAAGAACAAGGTCACAGTTCTCGGTGATATCGGATGTTATACATTGGGCGCGGTTGCACCACTTAGCGCGATGGAGATGACCCTTTGTATGGGTGCATCCATCAGCTCCATTCACGGATTTAACAAGGCATTGGGACAGGAGAGTGAAGGAAAGACAGTTGCCGTAATCGGCGATTCCACCTTCATGCATTCCGGTATGACTGGCCTTGCAAATATCGCATACAACCAGAGTAATTCCACAGTCATTATCCTGGATAATTCAATTACAGGTATGACTGGTCATCAGCAGAATCCTACAACCGGATACAACATCAAGGGTGACCCGGCAGGAAAGATTGATTTGGAAGCACTTTGCCGTTCTATGGGCTTTAACCGTGTATCGGTGGTAGACCCTTATGATCTGGCACAATGTGAGAAGGTACTCAAGGAAGAGCTTGCTGCCGAGGAACCATCGGTTATCATCAGCCGACGTCCATGTGCATTGCTCAAATATGTAAAACACAATCCACCAATTCACGCAGTAAGCGAGAAGTGTAAGAGCTGTAAGGCATGTATGAAGCTTGGTTGTCCGGCAATTAGCATGAAGGACAACAAGGTTGTGATTGATGAAACCTTATGTGTTGGCTGTGGCGTATGTAAGCAGCTGTGCAAATTCGATGCATTAGAGGATGGGGAGGTATAGAAGATGACGAAGAATATTATGATTGTCGGCGTTGGCGGACAGGGCTCCCTTCTTGCGAGTAAATTGCTTGGACATCTGCTTTTGACAGAAGGCTATGATGTCAAGGTATCTGAGGTACACGGTATGAGTCAGAGAGGCGGTAGCGTTGTTACTTATGTAAGATTTGGAGAGAAGGTGTATTCTCCGATTATTGATAAGGGAGAAGCCGATTTTATCGTGTCCTTCGAGAAGCTCGAAGCAGCACGTTATGTAGAATATCTCAAACCGGATGGACGTATCGTAGTCAATACACAGCAGATTGATCCCATGCCGGTTATTACAGGTGCGATGGAATATCCTGACGACCTGGTAGAGAAAATGGAAGGGCTAGGTATTGCCGTTGATGCGATGGACTGTCTGTCGCTGGCAAATGAAGCAGGTTCTGCAAAGGCTGTAAACCTTGTATTGATGGGAAGATTGTCACGTTACTTTGATATCCCGGAAGAAAAGTGGATGAGCGCCATTGAGCAATGTGTACCTGCAAAATTCGTCGAGATGAACAAGAAGGCATTTGCGCTTGGACGCGCTTAACAAAAGATGCGTGGGTGTTTGTGAAACACACAAACTATATATAGTATACATATTTTTGAGTTATAATACATGAATAGACATATGTTTGGAAATTAGAAGTTCTTAGTGTTCTGTTCAGTCTCAGCAATGTTTGAACAGGACGTTCAAACAAACCTCCGCTGAGCCATGGATGGCGAATCGGAGGTGGTTGCGTGATATACCTAAACCGTATATTCAGAACAGTTAGAACTTCTTAGTTTCAATACATCGTCTATGAATGTTGTATAACTAAAAAATATGTTTGAATACATAGATGTGTTTCACAAACACCTCAAATTTAACATTATTTGAAGGAAAGAGGGATAAAAATGGAGAAGTATTTTCAGGAGGAAATCGAATGTGCCTCAAGAGAGCAGATTCGACAGTGGCAGAGCGAGAGACTTGTAAAACAGGTACAAAATGTATGGGACAATGTTCCGATGTACCGGAAACGTATGGAAGAAGCTGGGCTTACTCCGGCAGATATTCAGTCTGTGGATGATCTTCACAAGCTTCCGTTTATCGAGAAGGATGATTTACGTAATGAGTATCCATATGGACTTGTGGCACGTCCACTTTCAGAGTGTGTACGTATCCAGTCAACAAGTGGAACAACCGGAAGACGTGTCGTAGCATTTTATACACAGCATGACCTGGATCTTTGGGAAGAGTGTTGTGCTCGTGCGATTGTAGCAGCAGGCGGAACAAAGGAAGATGTGGTACATGTCAGCTATGGTTACGGATTGTTTACCGGTGGTCCTGGATTAAATGGTGGTTCTCACAAGGTTGGATGTCTGACATTGCCAATGTCCTCAGGAAACACAGATCGCCAGATTCAGTTTATGACAGACCTTGGTTCTACCATTCTTTGCTGTACACCTTCTTATGCAGCATATCTGGCAGAAAGTATCCATGAGCGTGGGGTACAGGATCAAATCAAGCTCAAGGCAGGTATCTTTGGTGCAGAGGCATGGACAGAGGAAATGCGCCATGATATCGAAGAGAAGCTTGGAATCAAGGCATATGATATCTATGGTTTGACAGAGATTTCCGGACCGGGTGTCAGCTTTGAGTGTTCAGAACAGCGTGGTATGCATGTCAATGAAGACCACTTTATCGCAGAGGTAATCAATCCAAAGACCGGTGAGGTTCTTCCGGATGGGGAAAAGGGTGAGCTTGTATTTACAAGTATCACAAAGGAAGCATTCCCATTGATGCGTTACCGTACAAGAGATATCTGTATCCTGAGCCGTGAGAAGTGTTCTTGCGGAAGAACACATGTCCGTATGACAAAGCCACTGGGAAGAAGCGATGATATGTTGATTGTCAAGGGTGTCAATGTATTCCCATCACAGATTGAAACGGTATTGCTCAATCAGGGATATCCGGCAAATTACCAGATTATTGTGGATCGTGTCAACAACAGCGATACCATTGAGGTACAGGTAGAGATGACACCGGAGATGTTCTCAGACAATCTTGGTGATGTAGCAAAGAAGGAAAAGGAACTTGTGGCAGGTCTTAAGGCGATGCTTGGTATCTATGCAAAGGTTACCTTAGTAGCTCCAAAGACCATCGCAAGAAGTGAAGGTAAGGCTGTACGAGTTATCGACAAGCGTAATCTCTATCAGGGTTAGAAGATACATTGAAAGGAGGGTTTACTATGACAGTAAAGCAGATTTCCGTTTTTTTGGAGAATAAACCGGGTAAGATGGCAGAGTTTACAAAGCTCTTGTCAAACAACCAGGTAGATTTGCGTGCGATTTCAATCGCAGAGTCCGCAGATTTTGGTATCGTGCGTATCATCGTGGGGGATGTAATCGGTACGATGACCGTGTTAAAGGATGCAGACTATGTGTGCAAGGTGACAAAGGTGTTGGCTGTAGAAATCAAGGATGTGCCGGGTGCACTGGCAGATATGATAACCATCTTGAGCGAAGCTGACATCAACATTGAGTACATGTATGCCTTGACAACAAAGAAGAAGGACGTTGCTTACATGATTCTTCGTGTGGGTGACAATGAGCGTACCGCAGCAGTTTTGGCGGAGCATGGTATGCGTGTGGTTTGTCAGGAAGATTTAGTATAATTTTAATATGAAAAATTCAAAGGGCTGTCGTGGAAACGACAGTCCTTATTTTTTTGAAATTAGTGCTTGACAAACATATTAACCTAGTGTACTATATAACTAGTACAGAGGAGAGCCCATTATGAACGAAGTTCATAATTAAGCATGGGCTCGACGAACTGCCGCTGAGCGAAGCGAGGGGGCGTTACCTATTATAGGTGCACAAATAAAAGGAGGGTGGAGTATGGATGGATTTTAAATCAAATATACCAATCTACCTGCAGGTGATAGAGGATATTGAACGCAAGATTATCATTGGCGAAATCGAGCTTGGAAGCAAGCTTCCTTCGTCCCGGGAGCTGGCGTTGCAATATCAGATCAATCCCAATACAGCTGCGAGGGTATACAATGAATTAGAACAGCGAAAGCTGTCATTTACAAAACGAGGAATCGGTACCTTTGTGACAGAGGATGCAGAAGTGATAGAGAGAGCCAAGAAGGAATTGGTAACCAATATCTTGCAGGAACTATTGCAAAGAGTACAGGAACTGGGGATCAATCGTGAGGAGCTTATGTCCATGATTGATACAGTATTCTCAAAAGAAAATGAAGAAAAAGAGTAAGGAAAAGAGGGAGAACCAATATGTTGAAATGTGAACATTTAAAAAAGAAATATCTGCTTACAACTGCAGTCAATGACATCAGTTTGGAGATTGAACCGGGCCGCATCTATGCATTGCTTGGTCCAAATGGCAGCGGAAAGTCTACCTTGATGAAGATGATTGGTGGTCTTGCAAAGCCGACAAGCGGCAATATCACATTGGATGGAGAGAAGCTTAGCTATAAGAGCAAGGCAAGAATTGCATATATGCCGACAGAAGCATACTTCTTTAGCTATATGACAAGTCTGGATGTCGGAAAGTACTATGATGACTTTTTCGATGATTTCGACTTTGATAAGTATCGTAAGCTTCTTGCAGATATGGATTTGAAGGAAAAACAGAAGGTAAAGGATATGTCTTCCGGTATGATGGCAAAATTAAAGATTGCCGTTACACTCTGTAGGAACAGTGATATCATCATGCTTGATGAGCCATTAAATGGTATCGATATCATTGCAAGAGACAAGATTATCACAACGATTGTCAGCAACATCACTGAGAATACCTCCGTGATTATGTCGAGTCACCTGGTAGATGAGCTTGAGAAGATTGTGGATTATGCAATTTTCATTAAATCCGGTGATTGTGTGTTGCAGGGCGATGCAGAACAGCTTCGCGAGCAGCAGGGAATGTCAATTGTGGATATGTACAAGTCAATCTATGCATAGTAGATAGAGTGGGAAGGAGTGTAAGTATTATGTTGAAGATGTTGAAATATGAATATAGAAGAGCGGTTGGACCGCTTACAATTATCTTTATGTTGTTTGGTATTTTGGAGGTATATATTCTGGGTGCGACAGCCTTGAAGAAGGAATCTCATAGTGGAATCGGTATAACCTTGTTCTTGTTCGGTTCTTTTGCCTGCTACATTTTCGTGTTGATATATGGAATTGTGACCTATAATAAGGACTTAAAGAGTAAAGAAGGGTACCTGGTCTTTATGGCACCGATATCCAGTTTTTCAGTGATTGGAGCAAAGCTGTTGTCTATTCTTTTGACCGGTATTACTTTGGTTATTATGATTGCTTTACTTGGTATGTTGAATTATTCAGTCATTGCAAGCGCATATCATCTGGATAGTCTGGTAGATGTGATAGAGATGTTCCTCGAGAGTGGTGGTATGTCATTGTCCGGAACACTTGCGGGTATTGGTGCATTCATTATTGCATTCTTAATTCAATTTTTTATGACTACTACTTTGATTTACTTCGCAATCTCAGTATCTGCAACTGTGTTACAGAACAAGAAGGGCAAGGGCTTTGTAAGCTTTGTACTCTTTATGGTATTGCAGGGCGGTGTGAGTGCACTTGCTGCTTCTTTGCCGAATATGCATAATATGGAGGAGATGCAGCAGGTTTCCGATATGGCGCAGGCGATTGGATATATGTGGCCACAGCTTCTGTGTTATACAGTGGTTATGATTCTGGCTTATATCGCAAGCAGTGTACTTTTGGATAAGAAAATCAGTTTGTAGTTTGGCTTGCACATGCACCTGATTTGTTGCATAATAAACGTATGTTGTTACTGGAAATATGCACAGAAGGTTAAAGGGGATAAAGCATGTTAGGACAAGACAAAGGAAGATTATTGGACGATTATGTCAGTGATTACGTAATATATGATCTGGAGACGACCGGAGTATCGACGAAGGAGGATGCGGTAGTAGAAATCTCAGCGGTGAAGGTTGTGGGTGGAACTGTTGTGGATGAATTTACATCCCTCGTCAATCCGGGACGTCCGATTCCGGTTCATGCTACCAATGTCAATGGGATTACAGATGAGATGGTAGCGGATGCACCGGCATTTGATGTGGTGTTAAAAGAATTTTTTGATTTTGTAGGCGATATGGTTCTTGTTGGACACAATATCAATACTTTTGATATGAAGTTCTTGTATCGCGACTCGATGGAGTATTATGGATTGGTTCCGAATAATGATTATATCGATACACTTCGGATGGCGAGAAAGGTTTTGACTTCGTTATCAAACCATAAGCTGGTCGATCTTGCGACGCACTATGGTATTTCGACCGAAGGTGCACACAGAGCATTAAATGACTGCCGTATGAATCAGCAAGTGTTTGAGCTTATGGCAAAGGAACCAAAGCCGGCAGCTTCCGAACCCGCAGCAAGACGTAAATGTCCAAAGTGTGGGGCATTTCTTAAAAAATGTAACGGTATGTACGGAAGCTTTTTTGGCTGTAGTGCATTTCCGAGATGTAATTACACAGAAAATTGTTAATTATCATTGCGCGTTTGTGCGCGATTCATAACATCTTGTAAGGTGATAGAAGAAAGGTAGTTTTGTACTACGTCGTAGAGGCCTTCGTAAATCGGAAGGGTGATACATTGGTTGCATTTTTCGCATAGATTTGGCGAATTATCCATGCAGCTGACGGGTGCGAGACTACCTTCTGCACTTTCTAATATTTCTTTGACCGTGATTTGAGACGGATCCCGTGAAAGCTGATAGCCGCCCATATGGCCCTTGTTGGCATTGAGCAATTTGCTGCGATTTAAAAAGGGAATAATCTGTTCGAGATATTTCTTTGAAATATTCTGTCTTTGCGATATATCCTTGAGAGAGATAAAGCCTTCGTTGTAATGATATGCAAGATCAAGCATCATACGAAGAGAATAGCGTCCTCTGGTTGAAATTTTCAATGCGTTCACCTCTTTTGTAATAATTTAAAACCTATCATACCACAGAAATACTAGGTTTTCAATCAGTGCTATTTATACAATATAATTGGTTGTTTATGCAAAACGAATTTACAACGCAAAAAAAGTTGCTATAATAAGCCTGTATTAACAAACCGGGAGTGTTGATACCGACTGTACCATGGTACCGGTGGTATTCTTTGGTACAGTTATAGAAAGGATGGAGAGCTACGTGCAGCGAAGGAAGAAAAGAATTCGTATCTTTTTCTACAGTTTGATATTGTTGGGAATCTTGGGGGTTTCTTATTGCATATCAAAGATGAATGGGGAACACATACAACAGGTTGAAATCGAAGAATTTTATCAAAAAGGGTAATGCAGGATTACGTGGGAGGTCTTGTTTTATCATATCACCAAATGAAGTTTGGTGGCAGGAGCATGCGTTATCGTGCTTCCTATTCTTAAAAAGTCGCTTTGGCCACGCAAAGCGACTTTTTTGTACAGATTTTTACGAGATTAATTCCTTATAATAAAAGCAGGCAAGCTGTGTGCGGTCCCGAAGCCTCAGTTTCTCCAAAATGGTGCTGATGTAGTTGCGGACGGTTCCCTCACTTAAGAATAGCTTCGATGCAATTTCCTTATTGCTCAGACCATTTGCAACCTGAGTGATGATTTCATATTCCTTTTGTGTCAGATTAAACTGCTCAAAATCAGGTGCTGTACTTTCTTTAGTTTCCGGAGCCTTGTTGAGAAGTTCCGGAAGCTTCGTCAGTACTTGAGAACCAAAGACCGTTTGCCCGCTCATCACAGCATGGATAGCAGGAGCAATACTTTCAAAATCCTGTTTCAGGATATACCCCTTTGCTCCATAGCGAATTGCTTTGATGATATATTCATCGTCTGAGAATGTCGTAAGCAATAGGATGTTGGCATCCGGATATATCTGCATAATCTGTTCGGTCGCTTCGAGACCATTCATTCCCTCCATACGAATATCCATAAGCAAAAGGTCAGGCTGATGCTCTTTGTATAGGCGAATTGCGTCCTCGCCGTTTTTTCCGATGGTAAGTACGTGGATATCACCCGTTGCCTCCAATATGGTTTTCAATGAGAGAGAGACCAACTGGTCGTCATCAACAATAATAATATTCATAGCTTCTCCTTTATTTCTTCATCACTGTTACCAGGATTTGAAAGCCCTGATTTGTTGTAATCTGTATGGTTCCTTGTAGTTTTTCAATTCGTTCCCGCATTCCCGTCAATCCAATTCCGCTTTCTTTGATTTGAATGTTGGTGCCATTGTCCCGAATCAGCAATTGGTAAAATCCCGGATGCTCCCGCAAGAGCAGTTCCATGGTGTCAGCGTTACTGTGTTTTTGTGTATTGTTGATGGCTTCTTTGCATAGAGCCAAAAATGCGTACTTGATTTCTCGAGGCAGGTTCTTGCTCATATCATAATCTACCTGCATGGTAAGTCCTTCCGTATCTTTTGCCAGCTGATGAATGGTAGCTTCCAAATCAACTGCATCATCATGCAGGTCGTGGACGCTTGTCCGGATGCTGGTCATAGCGCTGTTGAGTGTGTCCTGTAAGTTAGACAGTGCATCCGACAGATTCGGATCCCTGTTGATAGTTTTGATGGCACCAACCTGAAGGATGGAGCGTGTCAGCATATGTCCGACATTGTCATGAATCTCTCTGGCAATACGGTTTCGCTCCTGCAGGGTTGCAGTATAGATGGCACTGTCCTGTTGCTCGATCATTTGACGATTTTTCTCCTCTGTCAGGCGGCGGAATTCCACTGATTTGTCACGCGCTTCAAATTGTTTTTTTGTAAGTACAATATTTTGCTGTGTAAGCTGTGCCAGATAAAGTGCAATCACACACAAAAACAGTAGAAATAGTCCTGCTGCAATCCTTCCCTGATAAAGAAGGTTTAAGATTACCAATCCTCCAAACACAAGCGGGACAGGCTGCTTTAATCTGCCACTATCATAAATGACAACCGGTACAAAAGTCTGCAACTGTGGAAAAAACAGGGAAACAATCATATACAGGATGCTAATCAAGTATGGGAGTCGTTCTTCAAAAAAAATCTGTATGGAAGAGTGAATGGGGCGCTCCTGTTCATAGAAGGCATGGGAAAGAAAGCCCGCGAGAAACGCGAACAACAAAGTCAGGACAAATGCTGTATCAATAGCATAAGAAAAGCAGCATAGACACAGACACAATCCAAACACGATGCATTTGCTATTAACATGACTCATATGTTTCATATCCAAGCCTCGTATAAAATAAATTAATTGATTTCGTTAAGTATATAACAATTGAGAGAATATGACAAATGTCATATCAGATTGTGACACGTCTCACTACACAAATGCAAGGTTACGATGTATTCTATCATCAAAATATTTAATGAATAGCTGTGAAAATGAGAAATGAATATGTGTGGAAATGATGCAATCCACACAGAGAACACGAACAATAAGGAGGATGCATATGGCAGCGATAAGTGTAAACAATTTGGTAAAGCGTTATGACGATGTTTTGGCGCTGGATCATTTTAATCTGGAGATTCAGGAGGGAGAGATTTTTGGCTTACTTGGTCCAAATGGTTCCGGCAAGACAACCACAATCAACTGTATTTTATCTCTGCTTAGCTATGACAAGGGTGACATCAAGGTGTTTGACCAGCAGATGAATCCTGACAGCTATGAACTCAAACAGAAAATCGGAGTTGTCATGCAGAATGTGGCAGTTTTTGATGAGTTGACAGTGTATGAAAATATTGATTACTTTTGTGGATTGTATATCAAAGATAAAAAGCTTCGTAAGACTTATGTGGAGGAAGCGATGGAATTTGTCAATATTTCCGATTATCGTAAGTTCCTTCCAAAGAAGCTTTCCGGAGGTTTACTTCGCAGATTGAATATTGCGTGTGGAATTGCACACAAACCAAAGCTAATCTTCTTCGATGAGCCAACAGTAGCGGTAGACCCACAGAGTCGAAATAATATCCTCGAAGGAATCAAGCGTCTGAATGAAGAGGGTGCAACCATCGTCTATACTTCTCATTACATGGAAGAAGTGGAGCAACTTTGTGACCGGATTCTCATTATGGATAAGGGAAAAAATGTGGCACTTGGAACCAAGGATGAGTTAAAAAAGATGATTAAGAACACAGAAACGATTCGCGTGGAAGTGCTCGGATTGAAGAAGGAAGATATCGCGAAGATGCGTTCTCTGCCACATGTATATGATGTTCGTTATGAAGACAATATGTTGCAGCTGTTTTTCTCAGGCGGAAAGCACAATTTGATTCGTGTGATGGAATTCTTCAAGGAAACAGAGATTTCTTTTGGTCAGGTAGTCACACAGCTTCCGACACTCAATGATGTATTCCTCGAGATTACAGGAAAAGAATTGCGTGACATGTAGGTCACAGGAAGGAGAACAATATGTTTTGGCATAGCTTCAAGGGATGTTTGAGGGTTATGGTCAAGGGCAAGGTTACCTTGTTTTGGACGATGATTTTCCCAATCTTACTTACAACATTTATGTATGTTACATTTGGCAATCTGATGGAACGAGATGAGATGTTCCACACTGTAGAGGTTGCTGTTGTGGACGGTGAAGGTGGTGATCCGGGACTTATGATTATGCTTTCCATGCTGGATGCAGCAGAGGATCCACTGATTCATATCAATACCATGAAAAAAGAAGAGGCTTTACAAAAGCTCGATGATAAGAAGGTAGATGGTGTTATTTTCACAGAGGATTGTAGTCTGGTGGTTCGCGACAGTGGCGTTTCATCGACGATATTGGAGCAGATTTTGCTTCAATACAAGCAAAATGCAACTGCGATAAAAGACCAGATGGAAAACGAAGCGCAAAGCTTCAGCCTGTCAGACCTTAGTGGTTTGATGGATGGTATGCAGGAGCAGGTGAGCTATTGTGTACAGACGAGCCTGACTAGCGGAACACAGAATCCATATTACAATTTCTTTTATGCAATCTTTGCCATGAGTTGTCTGTTCTCGGGATTTTCTTCTTTGGGTGCAGTCAATAATATGCAGGCAAACATCAGCGCAAAAGGAATGAGAAGAAGTGTATCACCTGCCAATAAAGGTGTCGTTATTGTTTCAGAATTTCTTGCATTGCTTTGTATGCATTTCCTCGTGGAAGTGCTTGTGCTGGTGTATATGATGATTCTTGGTATTGATTTTGGAAACAATATTCCGGCTGTTTTGCTAATCTTGTTGTTTGGCTGTATGATTGGATTGGCATTTGGTGTCATCATCGGCTCCATTACGAAGATGTCCGAGGCTTCCAAAGTGGGAGTGGTAATCGCAGTATCTATGACCTGTTCCGTGCTTGCTGATTTATGTATCAATGGTATCAAGCATCTGTTGGCACAGAATGTACCAATTATCAATAAGATTAACCCGGCAGCGCTGTTGTCAGACAGTTTTTATGCTCTCAATATTTACGATGACTATAGCTGTTTCACACAGAATCTGATCATTTTGGCTGTGGAGTCCGCTGTGCTGTTACTCATCGCATTTTTAAGAATTAGGAGGAACAAATATGCAAGTGTTTAAATCATATTTTAAGGTGTTGAACAAATACAAAGGCTTTATCATCATGTATATTTGTATCTTCAGTGGCGTGTTAAGTGCCATGATAGCATCCACTTCCAAAAAGGGCGAAGGCTTTGTTTCCAAGCAGTGTAAGGTCGCAATTTTTGATTATGATGAGAGTGCTGTAAGCCAGGCACTGGTTGATTATCTGACAGAACAACACCTGATGAATAAGAAACTGAAGGATGACAAGACAGAGATTCAGGATGCCATTTACAATATGGATATCGATGTGGTACTGCGAATCGAGGAAGGCTTTGGAGAACGCCTGAAAGCGGGTGACGCAGCGCAGAGCCT
>JBJENA010000084.1:1225-7354 GCA_051879955.1 Wujia sp. | reverse complement strand
CTGCCGTCTTAATAACCGAGGTAGACAGATTATTGATGGTGGCAAGATACGGTGTCCTCATAAATAACTCCCTTCTAACAGAATTGCCGTAGTACCCTCCATATCCAATCATAAAAGGTCCATATTGAAATAATGGTGTGCAGGTATAACTGAATGGCATCGTATTAGCGCACTTATAAACTGTATCATCGGATGCTATTCTAAAATCGGATCCAATAATCCAGTCACCTATACTGGCCATATACAGATTTCCGTTATTACGATATGCCCCCGCAACGCTGTAATTTGAGGTGAACCCCAGCTTGATTTGTGTTACATCGGCTGCGTTATCAATGTTTATTTTGTAGACGGATTGTCTGTCATAAGACATCATATAAACATATCCATTTAAAATCACACTTTGAACATTTCTGCTAGGTCCTGTATTGTAGCCGTAACGATAACCTGCACTCTGCAAACAACAATTATCAAGTGTCCATGTGCCTTCTGAAAAAGAAAAGTCTGATTTTTTTATCTTTATCCATTTTACGACTGCATTTCCGCTACTATTTGCATCATGCCAAAATCCATACCAATAACCATTTTTTCCATCAATAAAATCATAGTTTCCGCTGTTATTACTCGGATTACTCATAATAAAAATTGTAGGAGTCAGCTTATTTTCTTCCAAAACAATAGCCTGGTTATCCAGCAACGTATCATTTAATCCCACTTGTCTGTAGGCTTTTCTGATTTTTTGAATTACTATCTCGTTACTTGTATTCAAACCAATTGTTATAAAATAATTACCTTCAAAATTGACCTCAACTGCATTAATGTATGCAGTCCGTATAACTGCACTTGCCTCTATACCTATATCTTTCATATGCCACGATTTGGAACCATTATCGTATGCATCTCCCACATACCCAATGCCACCCCACTTATGTGTTAAAGCCACAGCGGATATTGTTCCATTTGCCTGACTGGTAGCAAAATCCCACACGAACTTATAGCCTTTATCCAGTTTCGTACTTTCCGTAAGGTTCAGACTTCCCCTCATGACATTTGCCGTGGAATTTACATCATTGGACGCATACCCGGTACACGGATTGGCTGACGGAGCATAATATACATTTTCATCCTCCACCAATGGATCCGCAAAAAGAAGGATTCCACCGATACCATTTTTGCAAAGGGGTATCATATTCCCATTTAGGTCATTCGGACTGCCATTCATATTAAAGAGCAGCCCCTCGATGTTATGGGAGAAAAAATCCGGGATGGCTTTTGTTACCATATTCTCATCCTCGTATTTCTCCACCTCGCCTGTTACAGCATTTTTCAGTTCTATAATCGTTTTTCCTTTCAGCATCTTTCCGCCTCCTAATTGATATAATGAATGATGATGCGTTTACAATACCCGCCCTCAATCAGAGTGAACCGAACCATGTACTGCATCTGCTCGTTTGCAATTGCCCAGGCATCCGTTCCGATTGCCTCCACTGTTTCCCTGCTCATGCCACTTGTCTCCTCAGATAAATTGACCCACGCATTCTCGATATATGCCTTCCAAGTCTGCCCGGCATCAAAGGAGAAAGCAAACAAGGTCGTATCGTCTGCCTCAATCTCGACCTTTTCTATTCCAAGGATTGTGCTGTCAATCATTTGTGTATTCTTTGAATAGACAGTCTGAACAGGCGGCACAGCCTTAAGGGTAACTGCCATTGTCGGCAAATCATCCTCGGAATCATGCCAGTATAATAATGACGGATTTACAAGTCTTATAAGTACCTCACTTCTTGGGAAATCCTCAAATCCCTCTGACCGAAAGATTTCTGCTGTCAGTTCTTCAAAGGTAACCTCCACCAGCTTTGTAGCCTCATCATATTTCCCTTCTGCATCCACAAACCCAAGTTTTCCATATCCGCTGTTATAAAAACAGTTCCCGGACAGATTATCATAAAAGCAGACCTGCAAACTCTCATCCACACAGGGAATCAAATCAAGCTGCTGTTCCTCGCCCTGCCATACCTCAATCTTTGTAATCTGTCCTTTAAAGTTCCTCGAATCAAGTGTGCCGTTAGTATTATAGGTTCCAATTACAAGTTCCACGGGAGCTACAAATTCTGCCTCCGAAAACTCTGCAATCACAACTCCATCCCTTTTTAATCCTTCCTTGGAAAGTTCCACAGTCACATCAATACCGGAATAATCATCCACTTCTGCCGTTACGGACTCCGTGGCATATTGTCCGCTAATCTGCGTGGAACTTGTAAGAAATACTCCAAACTTATCTTCAGATGTACTTGTTCTTGCTCCAAACAAAGCATAATCTCCAAAGGAAGAAGTATTGAGCGTAACCACAACCCTTGTATCCTGATCTGGAATAATGCCTGTTCGGATACACTGATACCCTTTAAACACCACGGCATCAACAAATGCCTTTTCATGTTCCGTTCTGTAATACTTTCCATCTTTATCCGAAAGCAGGTATCTGTGGTCATAAGGCGGATTAATATCCAACAGTTCATATTTCAAGGTGTAAACAGTACCCGTATCATCCTCATGATAAAGAGATACATACTCTGATACTCCTGCCGTAACATTAAAATCCTGATTCACTCCACCATTGACTCGGTTACTGCCAAGATAACCACTGCTCTTGGGTGGCAGTATCAGATTCAGCATAATATCCCCGGTTTCAAAAAAGAACCATTCGTAAATAAGACGGACATCCGAAGAAGTGCTGTTGTACTGTGCATATCCTTCCCATCTGATTTTCAGAACTCTGTAAACATTAAAGAGGGTTGCCTCCTCCCTGTAGAAATCCCACATCTTGGCATCTCTCCGGCATACAAGCAACTGCTCTGCATTTGTCCCAAGTCCTATCCAGCTGTTACCACTGACATAAAGACTGGATGCCTTTATGCCATTAAACATGAACCAGTCCACACCATCAAAAGTCATGGTGTCATCGTCATGCCCGGTGCTTACAACCAGATGCTGCATATTTTCTGTTGTATTGAGCATTTCCTCCAGGGAACTGTAATTAGCCATTCTCTGACACCTCCAATTCATCAATACGTGCAAACTGCTCTGTATTGGTTACTACTTTTGCCATTCTGCCGGAATCGATTGGATATTCCTGACTTGTAAACTTATAGTCCGTCTGGAAGTCAAAGACAGAATCCGTCTTCACATAATATCTGTTAAAGGTCATCTCTGCCTCGTCAGCAGTTTCTATGATTTCCGTTACAATCACAGGATTAACACTGACTGTTTCTGCAATTCCCATCACACCATAAGACTCCAAGGAAACGAGTGAGAACAAATCCGTAATGCCTACAGGCTTTGGAATTTCCGTATGCATCTTTACGGATGCTGTTGTTTCCCTTACAGGCATTGTTCCGGCTGTTCCTATCAGTTCTTCCAAGGTCTCTGTAAATTCAAGACGGCCGTCCCATACATTATTGGAAGAAAGTCCCTGTCCGCTTATGGTACAGATGCCCTGTCCTCTGTCTATGAGTGCCGTGCCACCCGCTATTCGCATTCTTACACGGAAAGTGTTATAGGCATTTGCCTCCAGTCCGCTTAACGGATAATACAGATTCAAAATATGTCTGCCGGAATGCATCGTTTCAATCGGCACATATGTTGTAAGCACATTGTCATTTATGATGTAGGTTACCGTAATCACAGCCTGCCCGTCATCGGTAAGGCTCACATCAAGTTCTGCGTCCACAGAAGTATCCGTTTCCCCGGATGCAGCTGACGGAATGGTAATCGTTCCCTTTGCTTTTCCTGTTTTTGTCACGGAATCTGCATCCACCTGCAGTAAAATGCTTGCATGGAACTGTGCATCCGTATCCTCATTGGATGCAAACTCAATGCTCGCTATCTCCGTATCCACAGCGCCAATGGTATAAGGCGAGGCATTCATGAAAGTATGTACTACAATCTTTCCTGCCTCCACCTGATTTAACAAACCGCTGATATTCTTATCATTTTTGCTCTTTGCCTCTGCAAGCCTTGAATTCTTGCCAACGCACTGCAAGGTGTGTTTCCCATTGACTTTGAACTCATATTTCGTAATGCAGGTAATCTGTTTCACATCTGCATGTCCCCCGGAAAAGGTTATGATGTCACCGAGGTCAAATGCCGGGTTTCCAATCGTGGCAGAATCAAATGGCACATAATTTATCTTTGAAATGTCGTTTAATACATTCAAGAGAATGTCTTTTCTTGTTTCCGTAAGTCCAAACTGCAGTAACGGATTAACTCCCAGATTCATGGTAAGACCGTCATCCGGGTCTAATGCATAATACTCTGCCGTCTGTGTCCTGTTATTTGTGGAATTGATGGCTGTATATCTTGTGACAAAATCAGAAAAACTGCTGCTGAACCGCTGTGTGTCCGGGATATTAAGCACGGATGTGTTGCCATACTTTCGAAGTTCCAGTTTCCCGAAACGATTGATAGTCGCAAAGCACCCAAGCACCTGTGCCACATAATAAAGAATGTCCCTCCATGTTTCTATGTCATTTTCTCCATAGATACCAAGCAGAATCTTTCCATTGTTCCAGCTTTCTATCTCTTCCTGCGTATGTGCCAGTTCCACCTTGCATTCCTCGCAGGCAAGGGAAAGAAAGTCATAAGCCGTACCACTGCTGACCTTGTTTTTGAATGCCTTATCAAATCGGAGCATATAATCATATGCTTTAATAGCAAGGCAGTTAATGGTTCTGTTCGCTTCGCTCACTTCAAAAATACCAAGAGGTACTTCCTCATATTTCCCGGATGCCAGCTGAAGAAAAAAGCTGATAGTCACCGTTGCATCCTCCAGAGTATATCTGTCCACATCCGTATAAAGAGTAATTCCAAGTTCCGCAGCATACACAGAACCAATCTCTATTTCATTGTTTCCACAGCACTGGTTGGTTATATATCCACTGCCTTTTACGATGTCTTTATTGGTAAAGGGATATTGAATGCCTGCCTTTGTGGTAATACAGCCTTCAAAATAATATGACCTGGTATTATCCTGAATTGCTGTTAAATACTCATCACTGACTGGATACATCAGACCACCCCTTTCTAAAATTCCTTTAATGTAAATGACACAGTCCACAACCCCTTAAACGAAGTATCTTTCTGTAATCCCGACTTAAATCCGTCAATGTACATCTGTGTCTGCTTTATCTCCAATGTTCCTGTATCAAAATATCTCACTGTCATCTTCGGTCTGTTCCGAAAGATGGTCAGTTTCTTAAGCCATGTGGGACTTACATTAAAGGAGCAGGATATTTCCACCACCCCGCTCCTTACCAGATCTCTCTGCCTTGTCCCGGCTTCCGTTTCCCCGGACGAATCTGCCTCCACATCCGATAAGCCAACATCGTAGCTGACAGGAAGTGGCAGGTCTTCTCCATCGAAATTCAAATACTGAATATGTGCCATTTATCTTCCTCCGCTTCTTAGGTTTATTCTCTGCTGTGCATTCACAACTACTTCATCAAGAAGTGTTCCTCCGATATAAACAGGAATGGAAATGTTACCACCCTGCATATTGAGTCCTGCAATGGCATCATGGATTGCACCCACAATGCTTGCCGTGTTCTGTGCTGATGAAGTGGATGTACTTTCCATAGCAGATGTCGTTGCACTCACATTCGGATTGATTACCATATCCTGCGATACGCCCTCCACTGCCTTTGCCACTACATCCTTACTCTTCTCGATTCCCTTTGCCAGTCCGTTCATGAAATCAGGCATCCATGACTCGTATTCCGTCAATGGTCCCTCATCCGGCACAGAGAAATGAAGGAAGGACTTAATCTTGTCAGCCACACTTTTTACGGCATCTCCCACTGCATTGATACAACTTTTAATACCGTTTACAATTCCCATTATCATGTCCTTGCCCCACTGCAATGCCTGTGAGGGAAGGCTTGTTATAAAGCTGATAGCCGTCTGTAATCCGCTCTTAATAGAAGATGCAATCTTACCCACCGTGGATTTAATGGCTGATAGCATATTGTTGAACACGGTGGATACCGTACTTTTGATTCCGTTCACAATGCCACTGATGGTCGATTTTATGCCGTTCCAGATACTGCTTATCGTACTTTTAATGGTATTCATCACCGT
>JBJENA010000084.1:0-1125 GCA_051879955.1 Wujia sp. | reverse complement strand
CCCTTCGCAGTTGTCATACAACAACTTAAATGCCCCGGCAAACGGATTCACAAGCATCAAAAGTAATGTCTGCCAGTTGTTCTTCACAAAATCGATAACCCCGGTAAAGAAACCCTTAAGTGCCTCCACAACTGTAGATACGATATTTTTGATACCTTCCCACAGTCCTTTCCAGAAGTTTCTAAAACCTTCACACTTATTCCAAAGCACTACAAAGATTGCTATCAGAGCAACAATGGCTGCGACAATCAGCACTATCGGGTTTGCAAGCATCGTTGCATTCAAGGCCATAAAAGCAGTTTTTACGATATTGATAACTCCTGCAATCTTCGGAACAATCGTCATAATCGTACCAACAGCAGAGATTACCTTTCCCACCACAATCAGTACTGGTCCCAATGCCCCAGCTACAAGTGCAACCGTGACAATGACTTTCTTCGTACCTTCATCAAGGGAGTTCAGCCAGTCCACTACCTTCTGCACCGCACCCACGATACTTTTTAATGCAGGCATCAGTAACTGACCAAAAGAAATAGCCAGCCCTTCAAGAGCTGACTTAAGTAATGTTAACTGTCCCTGTAAATTATCAAGCTGTGTGTCTGCCATCTGCTGTGCTGCACCAGCACTGTTTTCAATGGATGACTGCAAACTGTCCCATGTACTACCCGTATTGGCGAGTAAAGCATTTACGGAAGAAAGGTCAGTCTTATTGAAAATGGTGGATATGATATTTGCCTTATCTTCGGAAGTCATACCCTCCATGCTTGTATTCAAATCCCCAAGGATATCATTCATGGAACGCATATTTCCCTCGGAGTCATATACAGACACACCGAGTGCCTCCATCTGGGCGGCTGCTTTATCCGTTGGATTCTGTAATGACAGGATAATGTTTCGAAGGTGTGTACCACCCTCTGCTCCTTTGATACCGTTGTTTGCAAGAATACCAAGTGCCGTATTAAGTTCAGCCGTTCCACCTTTGATGGATTTAGCCGTAGCACCAATGGTAAGAATACCTTCTCCCAACTGTGCAACGGATGTATTTGTGGTAGAAGCCGTCTTTGCCATCTGGTCTACCATCGTATCAGCCTCGGCAGTCTCCATTCCGAGGGCTGACATGGCATC
>JBJENA010000083.1:0-7363 GCA_051879955.1 Wujia sp. | reverse complement strand
CGTAGGAACCCCTGTATCTTTTGCTTTTTTTGCATTTGCAATCGTATTCAGATCTTCCTGATATAAATCATCATTATAATATCCGCGCGAAATAAGCGCTTTTCTCGTCAGCATCTGTTTTTCCGTATAAACAGCCCTGATATTATCCGGATAAATCGAGCTTACAAGCCTGTGTCCACCAATCTTGGCAAATTTAGACATAAGATAATTGAAAAATCCACAATACTGTTCCTCTGTGATACCATCAAATTCTTCCGGCAAATCCATATTGAATCCAATGATACCTGCCACTTCCTGCGGACAGGTCTTTGCCCAATAGCTCGCAAGCAAACCGGCTACACCACTCGGAACCAGGACATATGGTCCTTTCACCTCAAGCTTTGCAAGCACATCTCTCATTTCCTTGAGCATAGAGTCCAAATCTTTTGAGCCGTTACCCACATCACTAAATCCATAACCACTACGATCTATATACACATATCTATAGTCAGACAATTTTGCAAACAAAGGTTGAAGCGCAATACTATCATCCACAATCCCATTACTGTGTAAAAACACAAGTGTATATTTGCTGTTTTCATTTCCGCCAACATTTGCATGTATTTTATGCCCCTCATATTCTACATACTGTCCTGTTTTTTGCAGATATGGCATCTCTTCCTTTAACTTCTTTTTGTGGCTGATATTCATTCCCACCAATATCACCACATTCAGAACAATCATTACCGCAAACAGAATCAACATGATTTTCAAAACTGTATGCATAACACTCTTAAAGCTTCTTTTTTTCATGTCCGTCCTCCATGTTTTATTGCATTTTTCGTATACGACCCATTGTATCACACTGCCCCAAATTGTAAACACTTTTCTGGAATAGCCAATTGTTTTGGGATTCCTTTCACATTTTTTTCATATTTTTCTTTTATATAACGCAAATGTATGCTAGAATAACCCCATTCCCTAATACATCAGGAGGCTGTCATGAAACAAGACGAAACAAAATCAACAGAAACAAAGAATAACGCAGACGACATGCAAATAAAAGAAGTTCCCGAAAAACAAGAACACGCTGACAGCGAAGACGAAAAAGAAACTCCGGTTGTACACCACGAAGACAACCTCGAATTGCATGCCATGAGCGCAAAGGAACGCAGAAAGATGAAGTTGCAGCGTCTTCGTGAAAACATGGAAGGTATGAGCAAATGGCAGAAGTTTGCATATATTTTTTCTTATTATAAGTGGCGTTTCATAATTGCAATCATCATTATAGCGGTACTTATTACATTTCCGCTTACTATCTACAAAAACAAGCGACCGGTTGCACTTGCATATTGTATTGTGAATGCAAAAGATCCTGAGGCCCTCAATACATCCTTTATCGATGATTACCGAGATTATCTGGGATTAACAGGTTCTCTCCAAATTCGAAAAGATTTGGATGTTCACCTTGACAAAGATACCTATTTGGAAGAATTCAACAAAAATGCGGACAGTTCTGATTATACCGAAATCCCAATGCGCTGTTTCAACGGTTACTATGATGTTTTTATTATGGATAAAAAAGGGGTTGATTATTGTGCCATGCAGGCAATCATCAATCCGATTAACAATTATCTTCCGGCGGACATCTACGAGCTTGTAAGTGACCGGCTTATCACATCCGCGGACCACGATGGTGCAGTTGTGGACTTTGCAATCGATATCAGTGACACAGATTTTGCAAAGAATCTAAATCTCGGCTATAGTCCGGTCTATCTGGGCTTCCCCGGAACAACCGAACAAAATTATGTCAATACAAAACGGATGCTCAAATACATCTTCCACTTTGATATTGACACAGAAATCGCCTATTAACAAAAAGCGGATACACCTTAAAAGTGCATCCGCTTTTTACTATTCACACAACCAACTATCTTGGAAATTCTGTAAATCCAACCTTCTTCTTTACCTTGCGCAAAGTCTTGTTGGCATAATATGCCGCCTGCTGCGCATTTTCCTTGATAATCCTGTCAATATATTCCTTGTTCTTTGTCAATTCTTCGTATCTTGCCTGAAGTGGCGCAAGCTCTGTCGCAACTGCTTCTCCTACGATTTCCTTGAGCTGTCCGTATCCCATACCGGAAAACTCTGCAACAGCTTCATCTACCGACTTGGATGTCACAGCACAATAAATATCCAAAAGATTTCTGATGCCCGGTTTTTCTTCGCTATAGCGAATCTCTCCATCCGAATCGGTCACCGCCTTCTTGAACTTACGCATAATGGTATCCTTGTCGTCCAAAAGATAAATACTTGCATTCGGGTTTTCATCCGACTTTGACATCTTCCTGGCCGGGTCCTGCAGACTCATAATTCGCGCGCCCTGCTTGCCAAGGTATCCTTCCGGAATCGTAAATACATCTCCATAGATACCATTGAAACGGTTCGCAATATCACGGGTAATCTCAAGATGCTGCATCTGATCCTTTCCTACCGGAACCAAATCTGCCTGGTATAATAAAATATCTGCTGCCATCAAAACCGGATATGTAAACAAACCGGTATTGATATTGTCTGCATGCTTGGATGATTTATCCTTAAACTGTGTCATACGGTTCATCTCGCCCATATAGGTGAAACAATTGAGAATCCATGCAAGCTCTGCATGTGCCGGCACATGGGACTGGAAGAAGATACAGTTTTTCTCCGGATCAAGCCCTGCCGCAATATAAAGCTGTAACAATCTTCTGGCATTTTGGCGAAATTCGGTCGGATTTTGTCTTACGGTTATGGAATGTAAATCCATGATGCCATAAAAGCACTTGATATCTTCCTCATCACTCAAATTCACCCAGTTTTTCAATGCTCCCAGATAATTTCCAAGCGTAATCATACCGGTTGCCTGCATACCGGAAAGCATTGTCTTTTTTCCATCTATCATGTCAATCTCCTATCTGACTGTGCTGTGCCAGTCCATGTTTAGTCATCCTCACCAGTCATATTCATAACCTGACGTTTTCTTGCCAATTCATCATTTGCAAGATATTCATCGTAGGTTGTCTGCTTATCAATCAATCCGGAATTCGTAAGCTCCATAATACGGTTCGCAGTTGTCTGTACAAACTGATGATCCTGACATGCAAAGAGACATACGCCAGGGAACTTTATCAAACCGTTGTTCAATGCAGTAATACTTTCCATATCCAAATGGTTTGTTGGCTCATCCAATATCAATACATTGGAACCCATAATCATCAACTTGGAAAGCAGACAACGCACCTTTTCTCCTCCGGACAATACCTTTACTTTCTTGACACCATCTTCACCGGCAAACAACATACGTCCTAAGAACCCACGCACATAGGTGGCATCCTTTTCATCCGAATACTGCGCCAACCAGTCAGCGATTACCAAATCATTGTCAAATTCCTTAGTATTGTCTTTCGGGAAATATCCCTGAGAGGTTGTGACACCCCACTTATAAGTTCCCTCGTCCGGTTCTTCCTCACCGGCCAAAATCTTAAACAACGTCGTTGTTGCAATGGTATTTGGTCCAACAAATGCAATCTTGTCATCATGTCCGACCGTAAACGAAATATCGTCGAGAACCTTTACACCGTCAACCGTCTTGGAGATATGTGACACCTCCAAAACCTCGTTTCCGATTTCACGTTTCGGGCGGAAATCAATATACGGATACTTACGGCTCGATGGACGAATCTCATCGAGCTGAATCTTTTCGAGCGCACGTTTTCTCGAGGTCGCCTGCTTGGACTTTGATGCATTCGCTGAGAACCGCTGGATAAATTCCTGGAGCTCCTTAATCTTTTCTTCCTTTTTCTTATTTGCTTCCTTCATCTGCTTAATCATAAGCTGACTACTCTCATACCAAAAATCATAGTTTCCGGCATATAGCTGAATCTTTGCATAATCAATATCCGCAATGTGTGTACACACTTTGTTGAGGAAATAACGGTCATGCGATACCACGATAACTGTGTTGTCAAAGTTAATCAAAAATTCTTCCAACCATGCAATCGCATCCAAATCAAGGTGGTTTGTCGGCTCGTCCAAAAGCAGGACATCCGGATTACCAAACAACGCCTGCGCCAAAAGGACTTTCACCTTCTGGTTACCATCAAGCTCACTCATCATCTTGTAATGCACATCCGTTTCGATACCCAGACCATTGAGGAGGGTTGCAGCATCACTTTCTGCATTCCAGCCATCCATCTCGGCAAACTCTGCTTCCAGCTCAGAAGCACGGATTCCATCTTCATCGGTAAAATCTTCTTTGGCATAGATGGCATCCTTTTCCTTCATGATGTCATAAAGGCGGGAATTTCCCATAATAACGGTATCCAACACCATGAATTCATCGTATTTGAAGTGGTCCTGCTGCAATACAGACAAACGCTCACCGTCATTCATGATGACTTCACCGTTGGTTGGTTCGAGCTCACCAGAAAGAATCTTTAAAAATGTAGATTTACCGGCACCATTTGCACCAATCAATCCATAGCAATTCCCCTCTGTAAACTTGATATTTACATCTTCAAACAATGCGCGCTTTCCAAGACGCAAAGTTACATTATTTGCACTAATCATGTCTCTGTTTCCTTTCCATGTTCCATGTAGGCATATAGACCCACTAAGCTACCATAGAGTATAGCAACCGCCTCATTTCATGTCAAGAAAAAAGAGGCGGAAACTCCGCCCCTTTCGTGGATGTTATAAGTCCTTCACAATCGGATCATACAAGTCTAACTTGCAATGCTCATCCTCTGCAAAATGTCTGCATGTAAGGCAACTCTTCTCATCATCTGCCATGTTGGACAAGCTGTCCTTCTTGCTCTTCTTGTCATACGCACTGCATCGCTGTGCGACTTCCTTGTACACTTCACTTGTACTACGCATGTTACATCCTCCTTCTTCCGAACCTGATAGTTCAAGTTCGAATATAGTATGCAACACTTCCTATTGTTTTATTCGTTTGTAAATGCCAGATCACGTATCACCTCAGAAGCAAGTATCAGTCCTGCCACACTCGGCACAAATGCAATCGAACCCGGAATCTGTTTGCCGTTTTCATCAAATAAGCCGCTATTTTGAGGGATTTCTTCTGAATAGACCACTTTCAAATCCGAAACATCCCTTTTTTTCAATTCTCTTCGCATCACCTTCGCAAGTGGGCAAACAGAAGTCTTGTAAATATCTGTCACGCGAAACGCGGTTGGATCCAGTTTATTTCCGGCCCCCATACAGGATATCACAGGAATCTTCTTTTCTTTTGCTTCCATAATCAGGGTAATCTTCGCCGTCACAGTGTCAACCGCATCCACCACGTAATCATATTGCGTAAAATCAAAATTATCTGCTGTTTCCGGAAGATAAAAGGTCTGATAACAGCGAACCTCGCAGTTTGGATTGATATCTGCGATTCTCTCTCGCATTACCTCCACCTTCGGACGTCCTACGGTTGATGTCAACGCTATAATCTGACGATTGATATTTGACGCACTGACCACATCCTTATCAATCAAATCCAGTTTACCAACACCACTTCTGGCGAGAGCTTCCGCCACATAGCCTCCGACACCGCCGATTCCGAAAACCGCCACTCTGGCATGTCGCAACCGCTCTACTCCGTCTCCTCCAATTAATAATGTAGTTCGTTCCAGATATTCGTTCATCGTTTTTTCTATTCCTTTTTTTCCGTATCCCTCTGCGACAAGATGCGTCGTGAGATAATATATCTCGGACGGCATTTTACTTCTTCATAAATCTTTGAGATATAGTATCCGATGATGCCAAGGCTGATCATCAGCATACTTCCGATCATCAATATCAGCAGGATGACTGTCGTAAAGCCTTCTACGGCATGCCCCATGAAATACCTTGCAAGCGTCTGAATCCCCAGAACAACTGCCAATACAAAACACAACGCTCCCGCAATTGCAACCAGCTGCATCGGCTTCGTGGAGAAGTTTACGATATTTTGAACACCATATTTTATAAGCGATTTTGTCGACCACTTGGACTGACCGACTTCTCTTTCCTGCACGTCAAATTCCACTGTTGTCGAACAAAATCCAATCCACGAAGAAAGTGCACGAAAGAATGCATTTCGCTCCGGCATCTCCAACAATGCATCCACAGCACGTCGGTCCAGCAGTTTGAAATCGGATGCTCGTGTCATATCAAACTTCACTGCGCGTGACATTATTTTGTAGAACGTTCCGGCACAAAGCCTGTGCATACCACTCTCTCGTCCACGGCTATGCTTGATACCTTCCACCACCTCGTATCCCTGTTCCCACAGGCGATACATATCGACCACCTTTTCCGGCGGATGCTGCAGGTCGCAATCCATCACCACACAACAATCTCCGGCTGCCGCCTCAAGTCCTGCCATCATGGCACTTTCCTTGCCAAAATTTCTGGAAAAATGGATACCTGCAACACGCGCATCTTCTTCGTGTGCTTTTTCAATTTCTTCCCAGGTGTGATCAGAGGAACCGTCATCCACGAACACAATTTCGTAACCGATTTCTTCCGGTCCCAAAACGGATGCCATGACTTCTGTCACCTTATGGATTAATTTTTCTTCGTTATATGCCGGGATAATCACCGATAACATATCTGTACCTCATCTAATCTATTTCTGTAATCATCATTCCCATAATTCGCTTTATCATATCACATTTTGTAGTAAAAAACTACTTTTCCTCTTGATCATGCGAGTTTCAGAACATCTTTCACAAAATCAATGGGACGATTTACAATAGTGGCGATTTCTTGAGGAGTTTTTTTACTATCATAGTATAAAGACTCTATTCTGCCTTCGATTCTACCTTCTTCTTTTGCTCCCTGTAATACGTCACACATACTCTTGACGCCTCCTTTCGAATTTGCTTCGACATACTCTTTATCACCTGTTAATGCTTTCATTAACTTCAAGAACGCATCAACATATTTAATTTGCCTGTTTGATGGAATATACTTTTTGTTTTTTCTCTTTTGGACAAAAAAATCTGCGATAATACCAAAGTCACTCTTGAACATTTTAACTTTTTCATCTGAAAGAAAAGCTATTTGAAACAGATTTATTTTATAATCATTCAAATACTTTTCCAATTCCTCCGGAACGGTGCCCAGACATCCGTATAGATTTTGCGGAGCATTCCATACAGTTGTGCCAAAATATAAAACAAGCGTTATTACCGGATAACGAGTTGAGTTTTCTTCAAATAACTGGCTCTTATAAGATGCCCCATCATACGAAATCACTCTCAAAGGCATATCCTTGTCAATCGTTGTCTGGTTTTCCAATCCACACAACGCAATCTTTATCCTGCCTTTGGTCCAATACTTTGACACATCT
>JBJENA010000082.1:16726-28010 GCA_051879955.1 Wujia sp. | reverse complement strand
TTACTTACCATAGGGATGTGAGATGCCTTAACTAAACGTTATTGTCTCCGTCCCCGTTGGCACCCAATGATGTGGTTATAACGAACGCTTATATATAGTCATAAAAACAGTGAAATTTACATTTTCTTCCAATGGTGCTAGACTTCATTCATAACCTATCAAAAACATATGAAAAGTAGTCTATGAAGAAAAGGAGTGATAGATATGGCGCAAGCAAAGAAAATCAGTATCTATAAATCGAATACTGCGCAGGATTATCTCAATGCAGCATTGGACGTGGCAAAATGGATAAAACGATATGAGGTACAAAAGCCTATTGGAAAAAGTTGGAAGATTAGTAGTGGAGCAGGATCAAAAGAAGGAGATGATCTGGCTCAGAAGATGACAGATCGAAGTTTATATTCCGGTGCCGCTGGCGTAGGTTATTTCTATCTGCAGTTGTATGAAGCGACGGAAAATCAGGAATATCTGCAAGAGGCAATTCAAGCAGCCGAGTATTTGATTGGAACATTTGAAAATGAGCTTGGAGTAAAACCCGGAATTCACGGAGGAATTACAGGAGAAGGTTTCTTTACGGAAGCATTGTATCGGAAAACGGGTGAGCAAAAATATCGCGATTACGCAATAAAAGTTGCAGATGTTGCATACGAACAGGCGCAGAAGATTCCAGAGGGTATTCATTGGGGGAATTTGGTTGATTACATGGGCGATGGAAGCACAGCAGCCTATTGGTTATATATCGCACAGCTGACTGATAACCCAATCTACATCAATTATGCGAAGGAGTTAATTGATTACATTCTGACATTTAGGATAGAACTTCCAGATGGAACGGTGTATTGGCGATTCTTTGATATTCATGATTACTTCCCGGAGCTTCCGGCGGGTGGAATCCTGCCAAACTTTGCACATGGTACCGCAGGGGTGGTATATCTGCTCACAAAATATTATGAAGAAACAAAGGATGAATCCTATCTGGATATTGCAAAAGCAGGATTTGCATTTTTGGAAAATATTGCAGTGAAGGAAGATGATGCAGCGATTGTTCCGTATTTGTATCTTCTGCAGGAACAGCGTGCATTTGATGTATTCTACTTGAGCTTGTGTCATGGTCCGGTTGGTGATGCGGTGGTCGCAAAGGAGCTTTATAAGGCGACAAATGATAGTCGATATCTTGATTTTTACAAGCGCCTTTCAAAAGCATTGGAACGTGCAGGTGTAACCTATAAACGATCTCCAGGTTACTGGAATGATTGCATCTGTTGTGGTTCTGCCGGTGTGTTCCTTCACTTTATAGACGGATATAAGCTCACCGGAGAGGAAGCGTATAAGCGACTCGCGATTGGAGTTGCAGACAAATTGATTGGAGATGCATACAAAAACGAGGAAGGTAGTCGTTGGTACAATGCTTGGACGCGTGTGATGCCATGGAATGTGGATGCACATATCGGATTGTATATGGGTAGCGCTGGCCCGGCAAGTGCATTGCTTTCCCTGTATGGTGCGCTAACAGATACCGAAATTACACCAATTTTCGAATTCTAGCGCCATTGGGGACGGGGAAAGTGGCTTTTTGTCTGTCCCCAATGGTTGATAGTGTGAAGGGAGGAGTCAGGATGTGTAACATACAAGGACATGAATTTTCAGGAAAAAGCGTGGTTGTAACAGGTGCTGGAGCTGGCATGGGAAAACAAATCACTTTAGATTTTTTGAAACAGGGTGCGACGGTAGTTGCAGTGGAAATTAAGGAGGAATTGTTGGATCAATTTCAGAAAGAATTATTAAGCGAGTATGATGTGGAACTTGTAAATCGATTCCTTCCATTCGTGGGCGATGTTTCAAAGCAAAATGTAAATGAGGAGATGATTAAGCAGGCGGTAAATGTAAATGGAAAGCTTGATATATTGGTAAACAATGCAGGGATTGCCGGACACAGTGAACCAATTACAGAGACAGAAAATGAGGATTGGGATCGCATATTGGCTGTGGATCTTACGGGCCCGATGTATGCTATTCGCGCGGCGGTTACACAGATGCTTGCGCAGGAAACAGGTGGAAATATTGTTACAATTGCATCCGTGGCAGGACTCAAAAGTGGTCGTTCCAGTGTGGCATACACAGTAGCAAAGCATGGACTAGTTGGTTTATGTGAGCACACTGCATGGACGTATTTGCATAAAGGAATTCGAAGTAACATGGTGTGTCCAGGTGTGATTAAGACATCAATGTCGCAGGGAGATGGAAAAGAAAGTGTATTTGGAAAGCAACGTATTCGTGCAGCGCTTGATCCGGAATTAGTTGCAGGAGAAACGTCAGATATTTCAAGAACGGTTTTATTTTTAGCAAGTGATAAAGCAAAGTTTATCAATGGTGCATCCATTGTGGTAGATGGTGGGATATCATGCGGATGACAGTATTGTAGATGAACCATTAGGGACAGAAAGAGAGGGAATAAATATGGGAAAAATATATAAAAATGTGACTGAATTGGTCGGAAGAACACCATTAATTGAACTGGTAAACTATGAGAAGAAACATGGCCTGAAAGCAACAATCCTTGGAAAATTGGAATATTTTAATCCAACAGGTAGTGTGAAAGATCGTGCGGTGCTCGGTATGATTGAGGCGGCAGAGCGGGAAGGAAAGCTCAAGCCGGGAGATACCATTGTGGAGACCACAAGTGGAAACACCGGTATTGCACTCGCGGCCTTCTGCGCGGCAAAAGGTTACAAATCCATTGTATATCAGGAGCCGGGATGTACTCCGGAACGTACGCAAATCATGAAAGCATACGGATGTGACCTGCGTGGCCTGGATGAGATTCCGGGTATTCAGGAAATTATGGAACAGTACGGTTTTGATGTAGTTAAGATTATGGCAGCAGTTGCGGAGTATGCGCAGGAAAATGGATACTTCTACATGGGACAGCTTGTCAACGAAGCAAATCCTGGTGCCCATTATGCAACCACAGGACCGGAGCTTGTCGAGGACACAGATGGCAAGATTGATATTGCGGTAATGCTTGCTGGAACGGCAGGAACTTTGGCAGGAGTTGGTTCTTATCTGCAGGATCATGTTCCGGGGGTGCAGATTGTGGGTGTGCAGCCGACTACAGAAGCACTGTCCGGACCAGGGGCAACCGGCAACACTATCGATGGCGTGGTCCGATTCCACAAGCCGGAGGGATGTAATCATCCATTTGTGGTTCGTAGAAATTTCAAATATGATGAAGTCATTGATGTGACTGGAGATGAAAGCTATGCCACTGCAAGAGAGATTGCAGAAACGGAGGGCATTCTTCTGGGCGCATCGGCAGCAGCAGCACTAACTGCAGCAAAGCAATTGGCAAAGCGCCCTGAGAATGAAGGAAAAAATATCGTTGTAGTACTCGCTGATAATGGAATGAAATATCTGTCTACCAATATGTATAAGTGATGAACCAATGGGGACGGGGAAATAGCACAACTACTTGACAATACAAAGTAGCTGTGCTATTTTTATGATAAGCTACTTGGCGATGCATAGTAGATGGAGGATGTTCGATGGAAGATACACAATTAATGAAAGGAATCCTGGAGGGTTGTGTGCTGGCAGTGATTGCACAAGGGGAGACATACGGATATGAAATCCTGCAGAAGCTGTCGGATAACGGGTTTGCAGAATTGGGGGAAGGAACGATGTATCCGGTTTTGACCCGGCTTGAGAAAAAGGGTTATATTGTCTGCCGGAAGGAGAAGTCACCACTGGGACCGATTCGAAAATACTATACGATTACAGCTGCGGGAGATACCTATTTGGAGGCATTTTGCGAAAGTTATCGGAGGATTACCGCAAATGCAGACCGGGTATTGAAGACCCGTAACACCCAATAATATTTAGGAGGAACACTTATGAAACAGGGATATGTTATGTTTGAAGACAAGCTGCAAGGCGAATACAAAGAGGCATTTCAATATGTTGAAATGTATAGCACGACGAACCTGATTGGGGTAGATGCAGATAGCGAACTGATGATGGAATTGCTTGATCACATGCTGGTGGCGCAGGAGCACGGACAGCCGGTATCCGATATTGTCGGAGAGGATATCGAGGTGTTCTGTGAGAATTTCTTCAGTGAATACAAGGGAAAAGACCGGTTTTTGGATTTCTTGAAGAACGTGTACCACATCGCGTGGATTTTGTTTTGGTTTGAATTGCTGGATCTGGTATTCGCGGAGGAAAAAGGCGCTTTATTTGGCATGAGCGATATCGGATGTGTGATGATTGGAGCTGCATGCGGCATGGTGCTGAATCTTATCGTCTATGTTCTGATTCGCCCGATGAAGCAAAAGATTC
Organism: Wujia sp.; assembly: GCA_051879955.1. Classification (GTDB taxonomy): domain Bacteria; phylum Bacillota; class Clostridia; order Lachnospirales; family Lachnospiraceae; genus Coprococcus_C. Next base: position 23,675 of record JBJENA010000082.1, on the reverse strand, counting down.
GGCCGGGCGCATTCAGGATAATATCTGTAGTCCTGCTGATTGGATGCATTGTGCTTTGTGTTATATTGTCAAATCAGTACTCTTTGATGGTGCCAAGATGGGTATCGATTGGAATTCCGGTTGTGTACATCCTTGTATATAAGCTAGTGTGTGCACGTGCAAATTATAAGAAGTATGGAACGGTGAAAGCACCGAAGCAGGAGACCGTATCTTTTTGGGAAAGTGTGAAGACAAGTGTAGAGGAGGAACTGCCGGGGGATTGGCTTAAGCAGTTTGAAAAGAAAAATACAAAACGAATTAAGAAAGGAAAAGAACCTTTGACGGAAACGCAATTTCTCGAGAAGCTCGATAAACAGTATAACTATCGTAAGAATTCTATGATCAATTACTGTATTTTCGGGGGCTGCACCATTGTGTCAATCATTATGTGTGCGTTGCAGCCCGAGGGATTTGAGTCACTTTTGGATTTTTTGTTTTTTTGCATCCTTTTGATCGGGATAGAAAGTTTCATTTGTTATCTTATTAACAAATCCGGCAAAGTTGCATGTCGGGCATATACGACGATGCGTACGAAGATGAACGAGGAGCATCTGACCCTTGCGCAATATGTTTCGGGTACAACCGAGGCTTCTGAGCAGGAACCTGCAGAAGAAAACTAAATATTTTACCCAAATTTTACATGACGCTCTCTCTGATTTGACATTGTAATTATATAATTTTCTTCATGATTGGGTGCCTTGAGGTAAAACCGGAAGGACATCCCCATAAGAGAAGTGAGCTTTGAGAAAGGAACCGGTCAAATGAAGAAATCAGAGAAGAAGACAGAAAAAACAGCAACTACTCCGTATAGGATGAACAGGGAGTTGTCATGGTTAAAATTTAATGAAAGGGTTTTAGATGAAGCAGGGAATCCCAGAGTTCCCTTGGCGGAACGTTTGACCTTTGCGGCTATCTATCAATCGAACCTGGATGAGTTTTACAGGGTAAGGGTCGGCACATTGATGGACCAGATGGATGCAGCACAGGAGATTCGGGAGAATAAAACCAATATGACCTGTAAACAACAGGTGAAAGCCATCTTGAAGGTTACCAGAGAACTGGACCGTAAAAAGGGTGTTATCTATGAACAGCTGATGGGAGAACTGGAACCGCAAGGAATCCGGTTGATTAATTTCAACAAATTATCCGCGCAGGAAGGACATCTTCTTGAAACATATTTTGATCAGGAAATTGCACCATATCTTTCCGCAAATATCGTGAGTAAACAGCAGCCGTTTCCATTTCTGAAAAACAAGGATATCTATGCGGTAGCTTTGCTGGAGTCAAAAGGAGGAAAGAAGAAAACAGCAATTATTCCTTGTAGCAATAATGTATTCCGTAGACTGATTGATATACCAACCAGGAAGGGGACATTTATGCTTTCCGAGGAGTTGATTTTGCATTTCCTTCCCAAGATGTTTAAGAATTACGAGGTAAAAGAAAAATCGCTCCTTCGCGTTACCCGGAATGCAGACATCGACACAGAGACAATCTATGATGAGGATCTGGATTACAGAGAGGCGATGGAGAATCTGATTAAGCAGAGAAAACGAATGAATCCGGTCAGGATGGAGCTTTCGAGAACCTTGAACAGGAAAATGGTACGGTTTTTGTGCAAATGTATTCATGTGGAGGAAAACCATGTTTTCAGGTCGGATGTGCCATTGGATATGTCGTTTGTATTTGCGATTCAGAGCTATCTGAAAAGCATAGAAAGGGACGAACTGTTTTATCTAAGACGCACTCCGAGGATGACAAAGCAGCTGGATCTTCAGACTCCGCTGATTCCACAGATTATGGACAGGGATGTGCTGTTATCTTATCCGTTTGAAAGCATCAAGCCATTTATCAATCTTCTGTATGAGGCGGCGAAAGATGATTCGGTCGTATCCATAAAGATGACGTTGTACCGGCTGGCAGACAAAAGCCAGATTGTAGATGCATTGGTGGAAGCAGCAGAAAACGGAAAAGAAGTGGTGGTTCTGGTAGAACTTCGTGCACGATTCGATGAAGAAAATAATATAGAATATTCGAGAATCCTTGAAGATGCAGGATGCAGGGTTATCTACGGATTGAATGGATATAAAGTACATTCCAAGCTGTGTCTGATTTCCAGAAAAACGCAAACAGGAATATCCTATATCACCCAGATTGGAACCGGCAATTATAATGAGAAAACCTCCACGATGTATACAGATTTGTCCTTGATTACGTCGAATCAGGAGATAGGAAAAGAGGCGGCGGAAGTTTTTGCTGCTTTGTTAAAAGGAGAAGTTGTGGAAGAAACCAATTTCCTGCTGGTAGCACCGAAGTGTCTGCAGAGTAAGGTGCTGAATATGATTGACGAGGAAATTGCGCATGCGAAAAATGGGGAAGCTGCGTATATTGGTATCAAGATCAATTCTCTGACCGATAAAACGATCATTGATAAACTGGTTGAGGCATCTCAGGCAGGGGTCAAGATTGACATGATCATCCGGGGAATCTGTTGTCTGATTCCGCAGGTCAAGGGATATACGGAGAATATAAGGGTTGTGAGCATAGTGGGACGGTTTCTGGAGCATTCCCGCATCTATCGGTTTGGTACAAAAGAACGTGAAAAAGTCTATATTGCATCGGCTGATTTTATGACAAGAAATACGATTCGCAGGGTAGAGGTTGCAGCACCAATCATGGATGAAAGACTCAGGGAACGTTTGGATCAGATGTTCGAAATCATGATGCGGGATGACGATAAAGGAAAATGTCTGACGCAGACAGGAAATTATGTCGACAGGAGCCTGAACGAAGAAAAGCTCGATTCTCAGGAGATGTTTTATGCCATGGCTTACAGCAATGCGGATCAGATGCCGTTGGGAGGCGATTGAAGAAGGTGAGATGGAGTGAAATATCAGGACATATTGAAAAATGAAGAAGTAAAAGCCTATCTGAAAAAGGGAAATGAGAACCTAGGAGTCCTCGGTTATACCGACCATTCGGAAAAGCATTGTGCGATTGTGGCAAAAAGGGCAGGTATGATTCTGGAAAAGTTCGGGTACGGGAAACATGACATCGAGCTTGCGCAAATTGCAGGGGCATTGCATGACATCGGCAATGTGATTAATCGTAATCATCACGGTGAATATGGAGCGATCTTGGCAGATTCAATCCTGCAGAACATGGATATGCCTCTGGAGGACAGGGTTGTGATTTTGTCTGCCATCGGAAATCATGATGAATCAACGGGAAATGCAGTCGATGCGATATCGGCGGCATTGATTCTTGCTGATAAGACGGATGTCAGGAGAAACCGTGTGCGCAACAAAGATAAAGCGAGCTTCGACAAGCATGACCGCGTGAACTATGCTGTCACAAATGCAACGGTGAAGGTGCATGCAGAAAAACGGCTGATATCTCTGAATTTGCAGATTGATGAAGAAATCTGCACCATGTACGAGTACTTTGAGATATTTCTCGGCAGAATGATGATGTGTAGGAAAGCGGCAGAATATCTCGGGGCAAGATTCAAACTCACCGCGAACGGAAGCAAGGTACTGTAAGCGAAACAATGTATGGCTGTCTTTTGCCTGTTGTTTGACAAAAAAGACAAAAGGTCGTACACTGTTTGTATATTTTGTACGAACGGATGTATAGGAGGAAGAAAATATGAAGATTTACGTATGTGAACATTGTGGCAACATGGTAGAAATGGTGAAGGACGCAGGGGTTCCGGTTATGTGCTGTGGACAGAAGATGACAGAACTCGTACCTGGTACTTCGGATGGTGCAGTAGAGAAGCACGTTCCGGTTGTAACAGTAGAGGGTAATAAGGTGCGTGTTGTGGTAGGAGAAGTGGAGCATCCGATGGTAGATGCGCATTTTATCGAATGGATTGCCATTGAGACGACATCCGGAATGCAGAGAAAGACCTTGAAGCCGGGAGAAGCTCCGGTAGCGCAGTTTGTATTGGCAGAGGGAGAGTCTGTTGTGGAGACATATGCGTATTGCAATCTGCACGGATTATGGAAAGCCTAAGTCAACTACAGTATTATTAGGAGGCAAACAGGAAATGTTGTTCATTCATTATCCAAAGTGTTCGACCTGCCAAAAGGCAAAGAACTGGTTAGATGCGCAAAACATCTCATATACAGAGAGACATATCGTAGAGGAGAATCCTTCCTACGACGAATTGAAAGAATGGTACCAAAAGAGTGGGCTTGCGTTAAAGAAATTCTTCAATACCAGTGGCATGGTTTATAAGGAGCTTGCTTTAAAGGACAAGCTGCCGACCATGAGTGAAGACGAGCAGTTGAAGCTTCTGGCATCCAACGGCATGCTCGTGAAGCGTCCGCTGGTGATCGATGGTGATGTGGTTTTGACCGGATTTCGCGAGGCAGAGTGGACAGAAAAATTAAAATGATACATGAAAAAAGGGCTGTACACTAATTACTTAGTGCGACAGCCCTTTAACTTAATGTGTCTTCTCCGATATCGGATAGGAGCTCATTTAATTCTTCTTCCTTTAATTGATGCTGCAGGCAATAGAGAACCGCCGCATCAAACTGGTTTCTCGGATAAAGGATTGGACGATTGCTGGCAGTCAATAACTTCTGGGTTTCGTCTACAGACAATTGACACAGAAAGGCAATACGGATTAGAAAATTCCTGGTTGGTTTTCGCCTGCCCTTGAGAATCTGATACGTGTAAGAGCGTTCCATGTTAAGCTTGAAAATCACATCTTTAGCCTGTAATCCATGGGATTCTAATAATGTATTCAAATATTCAGAAATATTGACATCTTTAAAAGAATCTTCTTTTTTAAATTCTTCTATATCTAAATTCTGTAATAAATTCAGTAACTCCTCAGTTGATTTCATGGTCCCACCATCCTGTTTCTATAATGAGATTGGTTATCATTGATTATTGTCGGGTTAACGTTATATTATTCCGGATATGTGAAGAAGATTTCACATACGTTTATAAATATTTAGAATATTCTATCATAGTAAAAATTTTTTTTGGTGGGCAAAATTGCTCAGTTTGATTCTAATTTTCAAAAATTGAAAAAAAATATGGAAAAAATGGTAAAAGTGGGCAGTTATGTCCACCAAAAAAGGTTTGTTGTTTGATAAAATCAAACGAGAAAATCTCATTATTAACGTGATGAAGATAAGAAGGAGGATAACGCATGGTAAAAGAACGAATAAAAAAGCGAGGCATAGCATTCTGCCTTGCCTGTGTAATGATCCTGACTATGTTTACAGGAATTACGTCAAAGGCCTGTTGGTGGGGGGATCCGGAAGAGACCCCGGAGACCGCTATGCAGTACGGGTTATGGTTTGGAAATTGTTGGTATGAGGGAGATGAAAATAGCCCTAATTACCAGCAATGGGTGATGGATATTGGCAATGGAGTTGAGCTGTACAGTTCTGAAGTATCTGTAGACAGAATGTCTGATTACAGAGATTTGGATCTCAGAGAAGTTGACGGCACCTGGAATAATGCATATTTCTTCAAATATGTCAATTATGAAATAAGTGAACAAGAAGGTGAAGAGCCAAGTATTGAGATAAAAGATACGCAGCAGATTACGGATAACCTTCATATAACTTATCTGGGTACAGAGCTTGAAAATGATGTTGAAAATGAAGGAAATACGGATCCAAGATGGGCAAAGGCAAATGTGAAGGATACTACAGCATCCATTGAAGCTGTCAGCGGAACAGATGGTCTTTGCAAGATGGATATTAAGGAACCCGGATATTACATTATTTCCTATGGAAATTTAGAGATTGATGAAAACGGTTACTTTATAAACTGTAACGCTGCTATTGGTTTAAATGTATATGCGTACACCGGGCTTGCAGCAAGAGATGCATACTATGATGAACCTGAGGGAAAATGGATTCTCAACTCTGACCAGGAATACGGAAGTGACTTTGGTGGCCGTGATTTGTGGGAAAGCGTATATGCTGTAACTAATGTGATCGAAGGAGCGGAAAGCAGTATTTCTTTGGATGACATGGTAATTACCTACTATGGAGAGATTGGTGCAGATCCGCGTTGGACATACTGGGATGAAGAGGAAGAGAAAGATAAGTATTATGTGGCACAGGATACGAAGGCAACGCTTGAAGTATATGATCAGGATAGCAGTCTTTTTCGTTTCATACCGGACAAGCCGGGTGAGTATCTGATTTCTAAGAAAGGTATCACGGATGATGTAACCGATGACAATCGTGCAATCCGTGAGCAGGCAATCCGGATTAATGTTCGTTCTGACAGAGCATGCTTTTTAAAAGAGGCCGGAAATTATTCAGGTCAGAATCTGCTGACCACGGTATGGGATAACTGCTATCGTCCTTCGTATATCAGCGGACAGAGTGCACTTTCGTTCTATTATCGTGCTCCGCTTGCGTACGACGAAGAAAATGGTAAAGAGGTTGATACCTTCGACCACCTTGTTGTTTGGTATAGTGATGTATATAACGAAGTGGAAGTAGGAAAAAATGAGGATGGAAGTATTGCAATTCCTGACGGGCTTTCCGGTATGTTTTCCATGGAACCGGTAAGAGACAATACCGGATGGTACAAGATTACGATTCAGGATTTGGAAGGTTATCTGGGGGTACAATTCATTGATTCATCCGAACAGAATGCATATTTAGATGTGAATTATTATGAGGCAGGTCAGACTGAACTGCGTAATATATCAAAAGGAAAGACGGCATATGAATTTGTATATGATGATAATATGCATTTTGTAACAGTTCCGTTTACCGCAGAAGTATATAGTGCAAATGCAGATGCTGCCGAGATGACGCAAGTGACGGAAGAAGATGCTTTGAGTAAATTCAAAGTGTACATGATAGAAGACATCTTCTGGTACGATGAAGAAAATGATACGGAAGAATTATGTGAAGGCTTTGGC
>JBJENA010000082.1:0-16626 GCA_051879955.1 Wujia sp. | reverse complement strand
CATCTTCTGGTACGATGAAGAAAATGATACGGAAGAATTATGTGAAGGCTTTGGCTTCGATAGTGAAAAGGGCGAATATACCTGCGAGGATCCTGATATATCATTCTACCCAAATGCAACAGAACCGTGGTATGCACTTAAGAACGTGGATGATCTCGCTTCTGTCAGTGTATCCGGAAATAAGCTTGTGGTACAGGTAAATGCGATTGGTGACTATATTCTGACTGATGGTGGAAGCGGATGTTATGGGTTCAGAGTTGATCTTCCGAATCTTGGAGTTTACACATCTACGGACCGGAAGATGAATAAGTATGATGTTGTTGAGAACTGGCCACATAGTATTCAGGCGTACAAGGGTCGGACAAGTGAAGAAATGTATGTTTTGGGATGGATTGATCCTGAGCATTATGATGAAAATGGAGTAGCAAAAGAAGATATTGATCCATGGGCTACAGATCCGGCCTCTATTAAAATCCATGCGGGTGAGAATGTTCAGTGGACATGGGAAGATGGAAATCCTGTTAAGTATACAGAAATTGAAAACTTTATTCGCGTAGATGAAGACAATCCTGTGAAATATGCGAATGGTGCAGTATATGGATACCCTATTACTTTAACAGATGCAATCGACAGAGATTTCTCTATTATTATGTCACATGAACGTATCGGTAAGGATCGCACGGAAGAATGTGGTTCGGGAATTGCTGAAACACATTATGACCAGTTGGATGTTACATATATTTCGTTAAAAGAACTTAAAGTTAAGACAGCTCCAACAAAGGTAGAATACATTGAGGGAGCAACCTTTGATCCTAGCGGTTTAGTTGTTGAGGCTGTATATGAAGACGGGAAGACATTTGAATTAACGAAAGAAGAGTATGAGATTTCGATTGGAGACAAGAGTGTAACTGACAAGCTTGCAACAACGGACAAGGCGGTAACAATCTCATATCTTGGAAAGACTGTGGAACAGCCGATTACGGTTAATGAGAAAACGAAGGTGGATCTTTCAAAAGCCGCATGGAATTATACGGAAGCATTTACTGCAGATGGAACAGAGAAGAAGGTCGAAATTACCGGATTGCCTACGGATGTGGTAAATGTTGAGTATAAGAATAACAAGGCAAGTGCAGTAGGTACCTATACTGCCGAGGCGGTCATTACATTAAAGGATGAAAGCGCATATCAGTTTGCCTCTGAGATTCCTGCATCACTCAAATCTCTTGCATGGGAGATTAAGGCACCGCAGACAACGCCGGAACCGACGCCTACAACTCCAACCACACCGGAGCCAACGCCTACAGCTCCAACCACACCGGAAACACCTGCAGGTACCATCAAGGCAGGAGATACAGCAACCGTAAAGGGCAGCAGCTACAAGGTTACCAGTGTGAAGAATAACAAGAAGACAGTTACCTATACTGCCGGAGATAAGAAGGCAACCAAGATTACCGTTCCTGCAACCGTTACCATTAATGGTACAGTATATAAGGTAACAGCCATAGCAGACAAAGCCTTTTCCGGCTGCAGTAAGCTTACAACTGTAACCATTTCTTCCAACGTAATCAGCATTGGTAAGAATGCATTTAGCGGTTGTAAGAAGCTTACAAAGGTAACGATCGGAAAGAATGTAAAGACGATTGGAGCAAATGCATTCTCCGGCTGTAGCAAGTTAAAGACCCTTAGCATGGGTGCAAATGTAACCACCATCGGTGACAAGGCATTTTATAAATGTACCGCACTGACCAAGGTTACCATTCCTGCAAAGGTAAGTAAGATTGGCAAGCAGGCATTCTATGGATGTAAGAACTTAAAGTCCATTACCATTAAGACCACCAAGCTGAACAGCAAGAATGTGGGAAGCAATGCATTTAAGGGTATTTATGCAAAAGCTGCCATCAAGGTGCCAAAGAGCAAATTAACAAGCTATACAGAAGTTTTAAAGGCAAAGGGTGTAAGCTCTAAGGCAGAAATTAAAAAATAGGATTTTGTAATTTTCTTATAAATAAAGGAAGCTGCCGCTTCATGATGTATGAATCGTGAAGTGGCAGCTTCTTTACTGTTACGGAAAATCTGCATTTGAGCAGTGCTATAACTGTATCTTATAATGCGTCATATCTTTTTGGAATTATGCAAAAACAGATGGAAATGGTATAAATAATTCATAGACATAACAAGGATGTAGGAGATGATATTATGCCGGAAAGAAATCTGAATTTTGATGAAGTAATTGACAGAAAAGGTACGAACTGCTTGAAATATGACTTTGCAGTGCGCAGGGGGATGCCGGAGGATGTGCTTCCGCTTTGGGTTGCAGATATGGATTTTCGAACTTCCTCTTATGTAGAGGATGCAGTGATTGAGAGAACGAAGCATGGCATCTTCGGCTACAGTGAGGTACAGAATGATTATTTCCGTGCTGTGGCAGGCTGGATGAGCAGACACCACAATTGGAAGATTGAGCCTAACTGGCTCATTAAGACACCGGGGGTAGTTTTTGCATTGGCGATGGCTGTGAAAGCTTATACGGATCCCGGGGATGCGGTATTGATTCAACAGCCGGTGTATTATCCGTTTTCCGAAGTCATCGAGGATAATGACCGTGTGGTTTTGAGCAATGATTTGTATCTGGGTGAAGATAACCGATATCATATCGATTTTGACGATTTTGAAAAGAAAATTGTTGAACATCATGTAAAGCTGTTTTTACTGTGCAGTCCACACAATCCGTCCGGCCGTGTCTTTACGAGGGAAGAGCTGACAAGGCTTGGAGACATCTGCCTGGAACATGGTGTCATCGTAGTCAGTGATGAGATTCACAACGATTTTGTATTCCGGGGAGAGCATACGGTGTTTGCATCTGTTAAAAAAGAGTTTGAAGACATCTCAATTGTATGTACCTCGGCGAGCAAGACCTTCAATCTTGCAAGCATGCTGATATCCAATATCTTTATTCCGAACAGGAAACTGCGACACAGCTTCCGACATCAAATGGATGCAGCCGGAATCAGCCAGCTCGGGATTTTGGGACTCGTTGCTACCCAGGCTGCTTATGAGCAGGGGGATGAGTGGTATGCGCAGATGCTTTCCTATGTAAAAGGTAATATCGATTATGTGAGAGAATATACAAGGAACAATCTTCCGGGAGTTCGTGTTGTAGATGGGGAGGGAACCTATCTGGTGTGGCTGGATTTTAGAGATACGGGAATACCGTATCAGGAGCTGGACCGTCGCATCATCCATGATGCGAAGCTGTGGCTGGATAGCGGCAAGATCTTCGGCAAGCTGGGAGAAGGCTTTCAGAGAATCAATGTTGCGGCACCGAGACAAACGATTACGGAGTGTCTGGAACGAATCAAACATAAAGTTTTAGTATAAGTGCATGTTTGTTGCAGATTTTGGTTGCGTAAACCTTAAAAACTTAGTAGAATTTTCCCAGAAGCAAAAATAGCAATCCATAAGATGGAAAGAGAGGAAAATTATGCAATATAACAATGTGGATTTTGATACTTATTTTAAGAACTATCCGGATGAGAAGGGATATTTTGGGAAATATGGAGGCTCTTATATTCCGCAGGAATTACAGGCAGCCATGGACGAGATTAACGAAGCGTATCAGACAATCTGTAAATCATCCAAATTCATCAGTGAACTTCGCCGGATTCGTCGGGAGTTTCAGGGAAGACCAACACCGGTGTCTTATCTTGAGAGACTGTCCAATAAGCTGGGACATGTGCAGCTGTATGTCAAGCGTGAGGATTTGAATCATTCCGGCGCACATAAACTGAATCACTGTATGGGTGAGGTTCTGCTTGCAAAATATATGGGAAAGAAGAAGGTGATTGCGGAGACCGGTGCGGGACAGCACGGTGTGGCACTTGCAACTGCCGCAGCTTACTTTGGATTGGAGTGCGACATTTACATGGGTGCAGTGGATATTAAAAAGCAGGCACCAAATGTAGCACGTATGAAGATTCTTGGCGCAAGAGTCATCGAGGTTACAGAGGGTTTGCAGACTTTGAAGGAAGCGGTGGATGCAGCATTTGCCGCATATAGCAGAGAATACAAGGATGCGATTTATTGCATCGGATCCGTTGTGGGACCACATCCATTTCCGATGATGGTGCGCGATTTTCAGAGTGTGGTTGGTATTGAGGCCAGAGAGCAGTTTTTGGAGATGACCGGCGAGCTTCCGGATGCGGTGGTTGCATGTGTCGGTGGCGGTTCGAATGCCATGGGTATGTTCGCAGGATTTCTCAATGACCCGGTAGACATTTACGGTGTGGAACCGTTGGGAAGAGGAACGGCACTGGGTGATCATGCAGCCAGCCTTACTTATGGAGAAGAAGGTATCATGCATGGATTTAACAGTATCATGCTCAAGGATGAAAATGGAGATCCTGCTCCGGTATATTCTGTAGCGAGCGGATTGGATTATCCATCTTCCGGACCGGAGCATGCATTTTTGCATGACCTTGGAAGAGTAAAATACGATGTTGTCTCTGATGAGGAAACCATTGATGCATTTTATGAATTGTCACGGATGGAAGGCATTATACCGGCAATTGAGAGTTCCCATGCGGTCGCATACGGTATCAAGCTGGCGAAGACGATGGGTAAGGGCTCTGTGTTGATTAACCTGTCAGGCAGAGGTGATAAGGATATGGATTATATCATTGAAAAATATGGGATTCGTTAAGCCTTTTTCTGTACCGTATTATGAATGAGGAGTTTGACACAATGACAAGACAGGAAGCACTGGAATATGGATTGGCATTTCCGGATACCTATCAGGAGGCACCGTTTCACGATGATAATTGGCAGCTCGTGCGGGTAAAAGGAAGTAAAAAGGCATTTCTTTGGACATACGAGAGAAATGGATATCTCAACCTCAATGTAAAGGTTGACCCACAGTGGAAAGAATTCTGGCGCAGTGCATATGAGGCGGTTGTGCCGGGGTGGCATCAGAATAAGGATCACTGGAATACGATTATTGTGGATGGAACCATTCCGGATGAAGACATCCGGCGAATGATAGCGGAAAGCTATGAGCTGGTTACGGATTCCCCATCGAAGAGAATCTATGAAGCGGTAAAGAAGATTCCGCCGGGACATGTGGCAACTTACGGACAGGTTGCCGAGATGGCGGGAGATAAGAAGATGGCAAGAGCGGTTGGAAATGCCCTGCACAAGAATCCGGACCCGCTGAATATTCCATGCTTCCGTGTGGTAAATGCAAAAGGAGCGTGTTCAGGTTCGTTCGCATTTGGAGGACCGGACGCGCAGGCCAAGCGACTTCGTGCGGATGGCATTGAAGTGATAGACGGCAAGGTGGATCTGAACAAATATGGAATCACAAACACTATAAAAAAATAATGACAAATCCATAGGATGATATTATAATATAGGCAGTTTGGGCGTTTGCCTAAAATTGTTAAAACGGAGGATAATACAATGACAAACTGGAAAAATCTGGATACTTTGGAGGCGTACAAGGCACTTGCAGCTACCAAGGGCAGTGTAAAGCTTCAGACAGTAATGGCTGGAGAAAGCGGAGCAAATCGTGCAAAGAATTACAGCGTACCGATGGCAGCGGGTATGGCATATAACTTCGCAGCGAAGGAAGTAGATGATGTTGTTCTTGAGAAGCTTGCAGCACTTGCAAAGGAAGCGGAACTTGTAGACAAGTATGCAGAGCTTTACAACGGTGCAGTCATCAATACAGGTGAGAACCGTCTCGTGCTTCATCAAATGACACGTGGACAGCTTGGCGAGCCTGTAACTGCAGACGGTGTAGACAAGAGAACCTTCTATGTAGAACAGCAAAAGAGAATCGCTGAATTTGCAACAAAGGTTCATAACGGTGAGATTACAAATGCGGCCGGTGAGAAATTCACAACGGTTGTACAGATCGGTATCGGTGGTAGTGACCTTGGCCCTCGCGCGATGTATCTGGCGCTTGAGAACTGGGCAAAGAAAAATGGCACCTTCAAGATGGATGCGAAGTTCATCAGCAACGTAGATCCGGATGATGCAGCAGCTGTTCTTGCCTCTACAGATGTAGCACATGCCATCTTCGTATTGGTATCCAAGTCAGGTACAACCTTAGAGACACTTACAAATGAGTCTTTCGTGAAGGATGCACTTACAAAGGCCGGATTGGATGCTTCCAAGCATATGATCGCAGTTACCAGTGAGACATCTCCACTTGCCAAGAGTGATGATTATTTGGCAGCGTTCTTCATGGATGATTATATCGGAGGACGTTTCTCTTCTACATCCGCAGTTGGCGGTGCCGTATTGTCATTGGCATTTGGTGCAGATGTATTTGCCCGTTTCCTTGACGGTGCAGCGGCAGAAGATGAGACAGCGAAGAATGCAGATATTATGAAGAACCCTGCAATGTTGGATGCATTGATTGGCGTATACGAGCGTAACGTATTGGGATATCCTGCAACAACGGTACTTCCGTACTCACAGGCACTTTCCCGTTTCCCTGCACACCTGCAGCAGCTTGATATGGAGTCCAATGGTAAGTCAGTCAACCGTTTCGGTGAGCCTGTAGATTATCCGACAGGTCCGGTGATTTTTGGTGAGCCGGGTACAAACGGACAGCATTCCTTCTATCAGTTATTGCATCAGGGAACAGACATCGTTCCGTTGCAGTTTATCGGATTCAAGAACAGCCAGATTGGAACCGATGTGGATATCCAGGGAAGCACAAGCCAGGAGAAGCTTTGTGCAAATGTAGCTGCACAGATCGTGGCATTTGCCTGTGGTAAGGATGACGAAAACAGCAACAAGAGCTTCAAGGGTGGTCGTCCATCTTCTATCATCATCGGTGAGAAGCTCGACCCGGAGACATTGGGTGCGTTGCTTGCTCATTTCGAGAATAAGATTATGTTCCAGGGATTCCTGTGGAATATCAACAGCTTCGACCAGGAAGGTGTACAGCTTGGTAAGGTTCTTGCCAAGAAGGTGCTTGCACATGAGACAGATGGAGCTTTGAAGGTATTCAGTGATATTTTCAATATCTAATTTGTTATATATAATCGAAAGACAAGAGCCCATGCAAAAATCTGCGTGGGCTTTTGCCATAATATATGCTTATTGCCAATGATAAGTTTTTAGGATTTTTCAAATCATTTTTTTCGTGATAATATAAGACCAAGCCAAAAGGAAAGCGTGTTCATTGAACACCTACCAAAATAGTAGAAATTAGGAGGATATGATTATGGGAGACATTAAACAAAGCGCATTGGAATTGGTTGGTAAGACACCATTGTTACAGGTAAACGGATATGCAAAGAAGAGAGAGATTACAGAGGCAACAGTACTTGCAAAACTCGAGTATCTCAATCCGGCAGGCTCCGTAAAAGACCGTATTGCACTTGCGATGATTGAGGATGCAGAGGAAAAGGGAATCTTAAAGCCGGGAGCAACCATCATCGAGCCAACAAGCGGAAATACAGGTATCGGACTTGCGAGTGTGGCAGCAGCCAAGGGATACAAAGCCATCCTGACCTTGCCGGATACGATGAGTGTGGAGCGACGCAATTTGCTCAAGGCATATGGCGCACAGCTCGTTTTGACAGAGGGTGCGAAAGGTATGAAGGGTGCCATTGCCAAGGCAGAAGAATTGAACAAGGAGATTGAGGGCTCTGTGATTCTCGGACAGTTTGTGAACCCTGCAAACCCGAAGGTACATAAGGCGACAACCGGTCCGGAAATCTGGGAGCAGACAGATGGCAAGGTGGATATCTTCGTAGCAGGTGTCGGTACCGGCGGAACCATTACCGGAGTCGGTGAATACCTCAAAGAGCAGAATCCAAATGTCAAGGTAGTAGCTGTAGAGCCTGCAAGCAGTGCAGTACTTTCAACCGGACAGCCGGGTGCACATAAGATTCAGGGTATTGGAGCCGGATTTGTACCGGATGTACTCAACACAAAGGTTTATGATGAAATCATCACAATCGAGAACGAAGATGCTTTTGCAGAGGGCAGAGCCTTCGCAGTATCCGAAGGTATTCTGGTTGGTATCTCATCCGGTGCAGCGTTAAAGGCGGCAGAAATACTTGCAAAGCGCCCGGAGAACAAGGGCAAGACGATCGTAGCCTTGCTTCCGGATTCCGGAGACAGATATCTTTCAACTCCATTGTTCAACGCAGAGTAGACCATTGGGGACGGGGAAAAGTGGCTTTTTGTCTGTCCCCAGTGGCATTGGAATGAAAAAACGACCACCGTTTGGTGGTCGTTTTTCTTTTGTAGTTATTGATTCTCCGGTTTATTCTCACATTTGGAAAAAACGGGGCAATATGTATAAATAATACTTAAAAAACGGGGCAATATATTATATTATTGATTGAAAAAACGGGGCAAATAATGTAATGTATAGTTGGAGGTGTAAGTTCATGTATAGAAAAGATTCCATTACTGTTGAAGAATGGCTTAAAAATTCGAAAAAGGCACTGTTAGTGACAGGGGCAAGACAGACTGGAAAAACCTGGCTTATAAGAGATGAGATTGAAAAGAGCGGGTACAAAAAGTTTGAGATAAACTTTATTGATCAGCCTGATATGGTTGAGTACTTAAATACTGAAATGAGTGCGGAAGAGTTTTTGGTTAAATTGAAAATGATTATGCCGCAGGGGTGTAAACCGAAGGAAACAGTCGTCTTCTTTGACGAGATTCAGAAATGTCCGGAAATCGTTACAAAAATCAAATTCCTCGTAGATGAGGGAAGCTTTAAGTATGTAATGAGTGGGTCGTTATTGGGAGTAGAGCTTCGTGGAATTGCATCTGCACCGGTGGGATACTTATCAATTTTGAGGATGTATCCTATGGATTTTGAAGAATTTATGATAGCGAATCAGGTTTCCGATACAACATTAGAGATGTTGAAAGAGAGATTTGAGACTGGGAGACCTGTGGATGAATTCATACATCAGAAGCTACTGGCCATGTTTTTTATATATCTCATTGTTGGAGGAATGCCGGATGCTGTCAAAACCTATATTGAAACAAAAGATATTCGAGAAGTTGATAAAGTACAGCGAGACATCATAACACTTTACAAAGAGGATTTTTCTCAATATGAACTCGAGGACAAAAAGCTTAGGTTGAAATCCATATATGATATTATTCCTGCAGAATTAAATAAGCAAAACAAGAAGTTTGTCTTCACTATGTTGGATAAAGAGCTTAAGTTTGATCGGTATGAAAATAGCTTTTTGTGGTTAAAGGATGCAGGTGTGGCTCTGCCGGTTTATAACGTCGACGCGCCTGTTATCCCTCTTCTGGCAAGTAAAAGCAGTAATGTGTTCAGACTATTTTCAAGTGATATCGGATTGCTCACAAGTGCATATCCGGCAGAAACAAAAATTGAATTGATAAATAAAAACGCAGAGGTAAACAATGGCGCTCATTTTGAAAATTATGTTGCGCAGCAATTAACAGCCAACGGATTGGAACCATATTTCTGTAAAAAGAAGAATATTGGCGAGATAGATTTTGCTGTTGAAATAAGCGGTAAGGTTATTCCGATTGAAGTAAAGTCCGGGAAAGCATATAAATCGCACAAAGCGTTGGATAAATTTATGAATGTTGCCGACTATCATCTGGAGAAAGCGTATGTATTTTCGGTCGGAAATGTAGAAACAGAAGGTGCAGTGACATATCTTCCGATTTACATGTGCTATCTCTTGAAAGAACAAAAGCTCGGTCAGATGATAGTAGATTTGGATATTGCGGGTTTGTAATCTTTAAGGTAGACATTGCGAAACTTCAAATCTTAGTTTCTTGTTGAAAAAAAAGATCTGTGATATAATGCTCCTAAAGTGTGTATATAAATAATAGGAAGAAGGTAACAAGATGGAAATCTTATATAAAGTTCACAACGGTTTATATGTGAATTTGACAAATAAGTGTCCGTATGCCTGTACATTTTGTCTGAGACAGACGATGGACCGCGTGGGAGAATCAGACCGGTTATGGTTAGAGAAAGAACCAACCTATGAGGAGGTTGTGGAAGCCTTCAAGAAGTTTGACATGTCTGAGTTTGAGGAGCTGGTATTCTGTGGCTTTGGTGAGCCGACGGCGGCTTTTGATGTATTAATCAAGGTGGCTGCTTATGCAAAGGAACAGTTCCATATCCCAACCCGTTTGAATACAAATGGTATGGGAAATCTGATTAACGAAAGAGATATCGTTCCGGAGATGAAGGGACTCATTGACACAGTTTCCATCAGTCTGAACCATCCGGATAAGGATGCTTATTTAGAGCTTGTCCGTAGTAAGTTTGGCGAGCAGTCCTACGATGCGATGATTGGATTTGCAAAGGCCTGCGTGGATGTTGTTCCCAATGTTGTGATGACAACTGTGGCTACAACCATCACCCATGAGGAAGAACAGCGCTGTCAGGAAATCTGTGATGAAATCGGTGCGAGATACCGCATTCGTCCATATGAGAGCTAAGAGAGCGAAAAACGATAGATGAAGGAGAGGAAGCGATGATATTATCTGCAAAGGAAGCTACCGAAGCATATATTACGGCAAGTGTAGCGAAAAGTAAGATGCCAACAGGACGCATGATCGGAAAGAGTATGTTGGCAGGTATGATGATTGGTATGGGTGCAGCGGGAAGTAATGTGGCAGCACACGCAATAACAAACGTCGGTCTGGCAAGACTTGTGGCAGCGGTTGTATTCCCGGTTGGGTTGATGATGGTAATTCTGCTTGCAGCAGAGCTTTTCACCGGAGATTGTCTGGTAGCGATGGCAATCCCTGCAAAGAAGGTATCTGTGTTGCAGTTTGTACGTATTCTGGTAGTTGTATTTATTGGAAATTTATTGGGTGCCGCCCTCTTTACCTGGCTGGTGATGCTGAGTGGTCAGTGGGATTACAGTTCCGGATTGCTTGGCGCATATACGATAAAGATTGCGGTTGGTAAGGTGAATTTGTCATTTGGAAGAGCACTTGCCTCCGGTATTCTGTGTAACATTCTGGTTAGTGCTGCCGTATTGATGGCAACCTGTGCGAAGGATGTAACCGGCAAGCTGTTTGTTTCTTTCTTCGTCATTATGTTGTTTGTAACATCCGGTTATGAGCACTGCGTGGCAAATATGTATTACATCACAGCCGGCTTGCTTGCAAAGATGGATAGCACATATGTGGATGTTGCGATGCAGCAATATGGTATGACAGCAACGCAACTCGATTCCCTGAATCTCTATGGCTTTTTCGTGACAAATCTAATCCCTGTTACATTGGGTAACATCATCGGTGGTTCGGCCTGTGTCGGCCTTCCGGTCTACCTGCTTAATCGGGATAAAACAAAGAAAGATGCATAAAATATTCTCAAAGCTGTCTGTATCATGCAGACAGCTTTTTATGAAATAAGGAGCTACGAAGTTGAAACAGGAGAAGCCGGCGGAAAAATCATATATTGCAATCGATTTGAAATCCTTCTATGCTTCGGTGGAATGTGTGGAAAGAAATTTAGATCCGCTCACCACAAATCTGGTGGTTGCGGATGAGAGCCGTACGGAAAAGACGATTTGTCTTGCGGTATCACCATCCCTAAAAGCATATGGAATTCCGGGACGTGCCAGATTATTTGAAGTCGTGCAGAAGGTCAAGGAAGCGAATCGCAAGAGACTTTCAAAATTGCCTGACCGTACCTTTCATGGCTCAAGCTATGATGCAAGGATGTTAGAAACCCATCCGCAGCTGGCGCTTGATTATGTCATAGCGAAACCGCGGATGGCATTGTATATGAAATATAGTACCGATATCTATCAGATCTATCTGAAGTATATTGCCCCGGAGGATATGCATATCTACTCTGTGGATGAAGTGTTTATCGATGCGACTTCATATCTGAAAACCTATGGGATGACCGCGAGAGAGCTTGCGATGACTATGATTCGGGATGTATGCGAAACAACCGGTATTACAGCGACAGCCGGAATCGGAACCAATCTGTACTTAAGTAAGATTGCGATGGATATCGTAGCCAAGCACATGGAACCGGATGCACAGGGGGTTCGTATTGCACAGCTTGATGAGATGAGCTACCGCAGACAGCTGTGGACGCACCGTCCACTCACTGACTTCTGGCGAGTGGGAAGCGGTTATCGAAAGAAGCTGGAGGCACATGGTCTGTATACTATGGGTGATGTTGCAAGGTGCTCTTTGGGTGGAGAGCGGGAGTATCACAACGAAGCACTTTTGTTCCGGCTTTTTGGAGTCAATGCAGAGCTTCTAATCGACCATGCATGGGGATATGAACCGTGTACCATGCAGGAAATCCGTTCCTACAAGCCAAGTGTGAACAGCCTTAGTTCCGGACAGGTGCTACAGGAACCATATACATTTGAAAAGGCGCGCGTCGTTGTGCGCGAGATGGCAGATGCGTTGTCATTGGATCTTGTGAGCAAGGAACTGGTCACAGATCAGATTGTACTCACGATAGGATATGATATAGAAAATGTAGCAAAAAGAGGAAGCTATCAGGGGGAGGTCAGCGTGGACCGTTATGGCAGAAAGGTTCCAAAGCATGCACATGGGACGAAAAATCTTGTCAATCAGACGGCGCTTACCACACCACTTGTGGAAGCAACCTTATCGTTGTATGATGAGATTGTGGATCCAGGGCTTCTGGTTCGAAGAATCACATTGGTCGCAAACCGCGTGGTGCCGGAATCACAGAAAAAAGAACCAACCGGATTTGAACAGTTGGATTTATTTACGGATTACGAAGCGCTGGAAAAACACCGAAAAGAGCAACAGGTAGCGGAAGAAAAAGAAAAGCATATGCAGCAGGCGCTTTTGGAAATTAAAAATAAATATGGTAAAAATGCCATTCTCAAAGGAACCAATTTTAAAGAAGGTGCAACGAGTATTCAACGAAATCAGCAGATTGGAGGACATAAGGCATGAACGAACAAGGATTTCCTTATGAGGATATTGTGGGTTTGGCCCGGCCTGTTTCCAAGTATCCGTCGATGGACCGGCTGGCACGTGCCGCACAGTTTGCTCCATTTGCTGCACTGACCGGACATGATGAGGCGGTTCGCGAAACCGCACGTCTGACAGAAGAAGAAATCGAGCTGGATGAATATGAGATCTCTGATATTGATCGGAAATTGCAATGGCTTTGTGAACATCCGGGTACAGAAGTGTCCATTACCCATTTTGTAAAGGATGAGAAAAAAGCAGGGGGTGCATATCTGCAGGACACCGGAACCGTGAAGAAGGTGGATACCTACGAAAATAAAGTGGTTTTGGATTGTGGGGAAGAACGATTGGAGATAAA
This sequence comes from Wujia sp., assembly GCA_051879955.1. Taxonomy (GTDB): domain Bacteria; phylum Bacillota; class Clostridia; order Lachnospirales; family Lachnospiraceae; genus Coprococcus_C. The sequence continues at coordinate 3,311 of JBJENA010000082.1, read as the reverse complement.
AATAAATAAAATTATTGAAATCTTAATCTGATTTTAATCTTTCCAACCTTATAGATTAATGTTCGTTGTATATGATAAGACCATCAAATCAAACAAAACCATTTAAAAGAAAAGGAGAACAAAGTTATGGAAAATTATGAAAAGGTAGAAAAAATCAGAGAGAAAACAGGTGTCAGCTATGAGGATGCAAAGAATGCATTGGAAGCATGTGGATATGATATGCTGGATGCACTCGTGTACTTAGAGAAGCTTGGAAAGATTCAAAGCGCACAGGTAAACAGCTTTACCACAAATGCACAGGATCCATCGGATAGCGTTGTCAGAGCGCAGGTAGCTTACGAACAATCCTGCAAGAAGAAAACCTTTGCCGAGTGCGTAGAATCCATCTTTCGATGGGTTGGAGACGTTGTCAAGAAGGGCATGGAAAAGGATTTTGTAGTGGAAAGACACGGACAGCGTGTGATGGGAATTCCAATCGTAGTATTTATCTTACTTTTGGTATTTGCATTTTGGATTACGGTTCCGCTGTTGATTATTGGTTTGTTCTGTGACTGCAAGTATCATTTTGAAGGAGAACATGAGGTTGTTCAGGAAATCAATAATTTGTGCGACAAGGCTTCCGAGTTTTGTACAAAGGATGACGAAGAAAAATAGGAGGATGTATGAGTCGAATCTTAATCATTGAGGATGAGGCGAATATCGCCCGTTTTGTGGAATTAGAATTAAAGCATGAAGGCAATGAAGTAGATAAGGCGTTGGATGGCAGAGAGGGTCTTGAAAAAGCCCTCTCTGCTTCCTATGATCTGATTTTGCTGGATGTGATGCTACCGGGATTAAATGGCATGGAAGTTTTGCGTAGACTTCGATTGGAAAAGGACACGCCGGTTATCATGCTGACAGCCAGAGATGCCGTGATGGACAAGGTGGCAGGACTTGACGCCGGTGCAGATGATTATATCACAAAACCATTTGCCATAGAGGAGCTTTTGGCGCGTATTCGCGTTGCGCTCAAGAAGCATGCCGGTGCAGCTTCCCAGGAAACACACCATCTTGAGATGATGGGGGTTGTTCTCGATGAAGATCGTCACGAGGTTACGGTACAGGGCAATCCGGTGGAGCTTACGAATCGTGAGTTTCAGCTGCTTCATATGCTGATGAAGAACAAGAATATCGTGCTTTCCAGAGAAAAGCTGTTGAATGAGGTTTGTGGATATGATTATGTAGGTGAGACCAATATCATCGATGTTTATATTCGATATCTTAGAACCAAGATCGATGACAAATACGGAATCAAGCTGATTCACACCGTGCGAGGTGTTGGTTATTGCGCAAAGGACAGTAAATAGAGGTGGATGAGCCATGGGAGAACAACGTGAAAATAGAAAAACGACATCCATTGCAAGAAGAATCAATATCCGGTTCTGGTTTCAGCGTTTCGCGTGCCTGATTGCAATTGACATTGTAATTCTCGCGCTTCTTTTTGGTTCTTTTATGCTGTGGCAGGCGGACAAGCTGACAGGAGATGGTTGGGAGAACTGGAATGACATTGAGTGGGAGTTTACAGGAAACTCTTATGAGACCTTGGAGCTGCATGGGCGCTATATCCTGCATACAGACAAACAGGAAGAAATCGAGTCGGTAGTGTTGGTCCATGACTTCTTTGATTATACCCTGTTGCCGATGGCGATTTTGCTTGGACTGGAACTGTGGCAGTTGGTTGCGGCAGCTTTTCACACAAAGGAAATCCGTCGCATGCTCCGCCCGTTAAATGACCTTGCGATTCGGGCAGATGTCCTCTCTACCCTGACAGGACCGGAGGTGAATCTCGAGCATTTGGAAGCAGCGATTGAGCGGGTACATGGAGATGAAAATGATATTCAGATTCATACCGGAGACCGGGATCTGCAAGGGATTGAGGCAGCCCTTAACAGTTTGCTTGCGCGCATGCAGGAGAGTAAACGGCAGCAGACAAGATTTGTGTCAGATGCGTCTCATGAGCTTCGCACACCAATCTCTGTGATTCAGGGCTATGTAAATATGCTGGATCGTTGGGGCAAGGAAGACCCGGAAGTGCTGGAAGAATCGATTGAAGCATTGAAAAATGAATCCGAGCACATGAAAGAATTGATTGAGCAGCTGCTGTTCCTTGCAAGAGGCGACAGTGGAAGAAACACTTTGAAGAAGGTGCAAGTAGATTTAAATGAGATTGTCAAAGAAGTATGGGAAGAATCCATGATGATCGATGAAGGCCATGTCTACGAATTCAAGGACCGGCCGAACACCATGATTTATGGCGATGTTGCAATGATTAAGCAGTCGCTTCGTATCTTCGTGCAAAATGCGGCGAAGTATTCGCCGGCGCATGCGCCGATTGTGTTATCAGTGGGAACAGAAAATGGCAGAGCGTATTACCAGATATTGGATGAGGGAATCGGTATGCAGGAAGAAGATGTGGTGCATATTTTTGAACGTTTTTACCGTTCAGATGAAGCCAGAAATGGAGAGACCGGAGGCAGCGGACTCGGCCTTTCCATCGCAAAATGGATTGTGGATGCACACGAAGGTAACATCGAAGTGGTATCACGACCGGAATTCGGAACCAAATTTATTGTATACTTCTCAAAAATACAGTAGATATTTTGAATATAGTGGATACAAATCTTAATATGTGGTACAATAACATGATACGATGGCGTATCATGTTATTTTAATTAAGGAGGAACACATGAAGATATTGGTGACAGGTGGTGCCGGATACATCGGCAGCCATACATGTGTGGAATTATTGAACAGTGGATATGAGGTTGTAATCGTGGATAATCTCTACAATGCAAGTGAAAAGGCAGTGGAGAGAATCGAGCAGATTACAGGAAAGACAGTTACATTTTATCAGGCAGATATCCGCGATTGGGATGCGATGAATGATATTTTCGCAAAGGAGAAACCGGAGTCGGTTATTCATTTTGCCGGTTTGAAGGCAGTTGGTGAATCGGTGGTAAACCCATTGGAATATTATGAAAACAATATTGCGGGAACCATCAATCTTTGTAAAGCGATGCGTGAGAACGGATGTAAAAATATCATTTTTTCTTCTTCTGCAACTGTTTACGGAGATCCGGCATTTATTCCAATTACAGAGGAATGTCCAAAGGGTATTTGTACCAATCCATATGGCTGGACCAAGCATATGTTAGAGCAGATTCTCACTGATTTACATACCGCAGATCCGGAGTGGAATGTCATCTTACTTCGTTATTTCAATCCAATCGGTGCACACAAGAGTGGTTTGATTGGAGAGGATCCAAAGGGTA
>JBJENA010000081.1:0-1938 GCA_051879955.1 Wujia sp. | reverse complement strand
GCCTTCCGACCTGCCATACATCCCCTCTTTCAACAAACGTTGCCTTCTCAAGTGCATCCGACAAATCAAAATCATCATCTTCTGCTCCCATACTTTCGCTATCTGCAAAGAGGTCTGCAATCTCATCTTCATTAAAGCCTGTGAGAGATACATCAAAGTCCATTCCCTCCAAAGCCTCAATCTCAAGTCTTAAGAGTTCCTCATCCCATCCTGCGTCCTGTGCATATCTGTTATCTGCAAGGATGTAGGCTTTCTTCTGTGCCTCGGTTAAATAATCCACCAATACACATGGAACTTCCTCGATGCCCTCTTCCTTTGCAGCCATCAGTCTGCCGTGTCCAGCTATGACATTAAATTCTGCATCAATAATGATAGGATTGATAAAGCCAAACTCACGAAGTGAACCACGGAGTTTGTTGACCTGTTCCTGCGAATGAGTACGGGCATTATTTACATATGGTATCAGTTTGGATGTCTCAACCATTTTCATTTCCGTTGTATGTTTTCCCATCAGAATAACCCCCATTCTGCAAAAGCCTCGAATCCACCACGGTCTGCAATATAGTCCCTTGCAATCTGCACGATTTCTGAATATGGCTTTCCGTCGATTGTTTCATCCCCAATTGCACAACAAAGTGTAACGGGAACTCCTATCTCCTGCGCTTTCAGAAATGCATAAATGTTTACAGATACATCTGCCTTGGACAAGTCTTTCCCGTGAAGTCCACCGCCTGTGACGGAGTCTGCCATATCAGAGCCAAGTTTACGGTTCGTTGCCCCCGTATCTACATTTGTACCTCCCACCCAGTCACCTATAGGATTGACCTCTGCTCCTGGGTAAAGCATTTCTAATGCCTCTTTGTTTGCATTACTCTGACAGATAATTAGCTTGTCCCCATCAAGAATGTACTTTCCGTCTGTTGGGTATCTGTCATAAATGCACCCGGCAATCACCGATAATTTCTTCTGTTCATTTGTAAGGGGCATTCCCTTAAAGATACCGTTATCCCCACAACGGATAGAGCCTTTCTGGTTATCCGACAGATGCTCATCCTGTGGAACTACCACGATATCTGTCTGCACATCCCCGGCAATTCTAAAAATTGCATCTGCGATATCTCTCTCATCAAGTGCAGCTGAAGTTTCTATAATCGCATGGCACACACCATGTCCAATCAGTACTTCCACTGCAATCCTTGGATTGTCTTCCGTAGCATATGCCAAGTCAACTATGGCACCTGCAATTCTGTCTGCCACCTTATCCGGGTGACATGGATTTACTTTTTCTATCATTATGAAATTCTCCTTATCCTCTGCTTCGTAACAGAATCTCCATCGGGTCTGCATCATCAGGATTGAAATCTGTCGAGCAGTTTTCCCTTACCACTTGGAAGATCTGGTACCATATTGTGTTTACCTGTTTTTGGTAGTTTTGAGCCATTGCCACGAATGGGGATGCACAAGCAGCTCCCGTTGTCGGATGCTTGGAAAGGAAGCCGTATTCCGATATAGCCTCCTCGCACTGCATCAGTCGGGATACACTCATTGCGTACTGTTCCACCAAATGTTTGCTTACAAGTTTGTCGCAGCCTTTTTCTTTCAAATACAAATAAATGTATTTGTAGATTGTCTCGGCTTCAAACTCTCCCACTGCCTTCTGCTTGGATTTAATATACGAACTTGGTTCAGGAATATCTGCTCCATCAAGTTCTGTACCATCCGGCAAATCAATGACCTTTAGTTTTCTACCACCAGGATTTCCCGTTGCTACCTTTTCAGCCAATGCCTTGGATTTTCTCCCGGCATTAACCTTGATATTCGAGCCACGGGCAGTTCCGTCTCTAGCCATTTCATCAACTCCTTATAATGTTTTAACGATTAGGGGTTTAATACCCCGTCCAAAAACGCAAAAAGTACACACGAAGGGGCGGCACCGTT
>JBJENA010000080.1:0-28614 GCA_051879955.1 Wujia sp. | reverse complement strand
TGTCGGGCATATCGTCATGATCCTGACGGAAACGATAGTAATCCGTGGAGTTGGTTGCCAGAACAAATTCAAACTCCACCTCCGGGAACAATTCACAGAGGTACTCGGTATAACTGTCCAACATCTGATTTCCCCAGCAGGCTACTACAACCTTTTCCCGTTTTTCTTCCTGTGACACAACATTTTCTACATCATTTCCTTCTTCGTTACTCTGTCTTCCACAGCCCACCAGCATCGTTGCTGCCATGACAAATGAAAGCAAAATACAAACTGCTCTCTTCATAATTGTTCTCCTTTTCTTCCCCATTTCATCACCTTTTCCTGTTGTTCAGGAATATATGTATTATTACATTTTTGTTAGTATAGCATTTTTGACATATTTTGACAAGTGCAATTAATAATTCATAAAAAAGAACCCGTCACAATGGACGAGTTCTCTTAGCATCATTCACAGATTTAGTTTTCCGGCATTCATACAGTAGAAAATAACCAGCACCTGAATCACAAGCATAAGCGGCAGCCCAACCGTGAAATACTTCGTCTGTGTCTTGTGCCGAAACACCTGCATCGCAAGCAATCCACCGATTGCCCCACCAATAAACGAGAGAAAAAGCAATGTCACAATCCGTATCCTACGACGCCCCTCCACAGCGTTTTTCTTATCGAGCGCAAATGCTGAAAATCCTATCACATTGATGATTCCAAAATAAAGACCTACGATCGGGTGCGTTGCGAAGAACTCCCAAAATGCGAATGTGATATACTCCGCATGATGTCCGTTCAACACCAAAACCGCCAAAATCTCCACGACAAAAAGACATGCTATCACGACATGGGACAGCATGTTTTCCTTCTTGGGTCTGCGCAAAAACAGGATGAGTGCAATCAGGTTTAAGATGAGCAGACCAATAATCATATAATTCTCCGGTTTGTCTAATATTTGTTTCATATCCCCTTTATTGTAGCAGCTGCAATACGGAATTCAACCCGGAATTTGCCTGTGACAGCATGGACTGGGCTGCCTCCACCAAAATCGACTGCTTCGAATACTCTGTCATCTCTGTTGCCATATCCGTATCACGCAACAGGGATTCCGCGCTGGTCAAATTCTCAGAATAACTTCCATTGTTATTGTACGTATAATTCATCCGATTTTGTAAAGCACCATATTTACTGCGGCATGCAGAGACATAAGCTGCTGCCTTATCCGCCGCACTGATGGTCTTTTCTGCTTCTTTTCTGGTCTTTGACCCTGCATCAAAGATACCCATAGATACCGTTGACATCTTGTATCGCGGTATTCTGGTACAATCACCCGATACACCGCTGTTTTGTATTAGCACATGATTATGACGGAGCCTATGCCTTACAAAAATTCTACGATTTAATATACCCTAAGCATTTTTGAATATCTTATCTCACACAAAAACACAGCCACCAAAAAGGTAGCTGTGTTTTTTGTTTTACACTAGTTGTAGTTTTCGATACAACGCTGGAACATGCTCTTATCAATTCCACACATTGGGCAAACCCAATCATCCGGAAGATCCTCGAATGCTGTTCCCGGTGCAATACCATGCTCTGGATCACCCTTCTCAGGATCATATGTGTATCCACATGGGTTACAGAAATACTTATCCATTTTGTATACCTCCTATCTTCTGTATATAGACATTTTATACCAAATAATTCCATATGACAAGAATAATATTCAATCCAAATACTGCATTCGCAGAACTTGTAAATGACAATTTCTAAATCAAAACGTTAATCTCATCTGATACCACACCGCATTGCCATGCACGGACCCTGACTGGCCTTCACTTACAAACCCGAATTTCTCATAATAGCCAATCAGACTTTTCTTGCAGGTTAATACGACCCCTTTTCGTCTCTCATTACGCGCATTATCAATAAAAGCATTCAATGTAGCTGTTGCTAATCCTTTCTTCCGATAATCCGGATGGGTATCTACGCCGAATATCATCTGCCAGTCTCCATTGATATTATGCAGCTGCTCATCCTCATACATCTCATCGACTAAATCCGCTTGTTCCGTTACCATACCATTCACCATAGTGACTATTTTTTCAGATATTGTCAAAACAAAAAAATAGTCCGCATATTGTTCCAGTCTTCTTTTCATCGTATCTTTTGTTGCAGCTTCCCTTTCCGGAAAACACAATTGCTCTAATTGTGCAATCTGTTCCAGATCATCTGTCTTTGCTCTTCTGATATAAAATTCTCCCATATCTACTTCACTCCGATTGTCAAAATCCACTAATTATTATCATATATATCTTCCGTAAATGTCAGACTTCCTCTATATCCTGCATAAGTACGATTATACACCAGTCTTTCATTCATTGGAAATGCACCCAGAATAAATTGTATATCTTTTTCAATTGCAATTTCCCTTTCATTGCTACTTCCGACCAGTAATGTGATTTCATTCTCTTCTTCTCTTATCGCCTTGTTGATCTCATATTGGTCTGTAATGAAAAGAACCTTTGGCGGCTTTGCATATTCCAAATCCTGTATTTCATGAATAATTCGTTCTTTATCTTCCTGTCTGAATATCGGTTCAGAAATAATGACAAGTACAGGAGTGAAACTATAATCATTTGCCAGATAACGAGTGAATCCCACTGCATTGTTCGCATCCGCTACGACTGCAAATCTTTTCCAGCTTACAACACCGATTGCCTGTCCCAGATAACTGTACACATAGTCCTCTTCCCGTTCAATTACATCCTCAACTATTTTTTCATCCAATTTCAAAGCCTCTGCAACTGTTCTCATAAACTTTGTTGTATCTGTTGCTCCAACAAAGAGTCCCGGTATACGAATACTCGGAACCCCGAATTTATCCTCAAACTTTTTAGCCGGACCCTTAAACAGCCATGGATTTACAATGATATTCAATGCCGCAGCAGAACATTTTCTAATATCTTCTATATTTTGATGTTTCGTAAAGAAAGTATTTACTTTCAGTCCAAGAAGCGAAAGTATTCTGTCAATTTCTTCTAATGCTCCACTCCAAAACGGATCATGATAAGGTACAATTCCAAAAATATTTACCAGCTTTTCATCTTTTGGAACATCCTTTTCAATTACATGGTCGATAAATGTATTCCAAACCGTTTCATATCCTAAATTGCTATCCCCTGCAAATCCGGGAGTCTCTATTGGGTATACCCTATGCCCCTGTTCTACAAATTCGTTCGTAACACTAACAATATCATCTCCGATAATGCCTGCGGTACACCCCGTAAGCACAAAATACGCATCCGCATCAATGATATCAATTGCTCCCTGTATGGTTGTCCTTAGTTTATTCGTCCCTCCAAATACAACCTCTTTTTCAAGCATATTACTGGAAGGAAGTGATACACTACTTACAAAGCAGGAATTTTTATGTCCTGACTGTCCCTGGTCTGCTGCCGTAGTCTGCATACAACATCCCGGTCCGGAATGATAGATCGGACAAACCTTATCAATTGCTCCTAATACTGAATTTATTCCTGCAAGAACACATCCACCTTTTGGATTTTCCATAATCTGTGACATATTAGTTTTCTCCCTTCGTAATATATTTAAAAGCACTTTCTTTATACCACGAATCTTTATATGGTAATTTGACATGTTTTGCCAATTTTTTATTAAAGCCCGGATTTTCTAATTGATCTGCAATCTTATTACCAAGGAAAAGCAATCCATCATATCCCATGGTTGGTCTTTTTCCATCTAATACATGTGTTGTTGGAATACCAAGTTTTGCAGCCCATTCCGGCACACCTATAAATGCATCCGGCTTCAATTTGTTCAGCAGATTCACCTGTTCAAAAGGCTGCATATTCGCAATATCCACTACATAATCCTTATGAATACCATTCAAATATTCAATATCCACCTGTGCATCCTCATCATAAGTCGGAGTTTCCAATCCCACAAGTTCCATTCCAAAATCATCAATAAGAGCTGCTGCAGCAAAAGATCTTCCGGTTCCTCCGCAGATAAAAACTCTTTTCCCCTGCAATCGTTCCTTAAGCTTAGCTACTAACGGCTCAATTCTTTCATGTTCTCTGGAAATGATTTCTTCTACCTCTTTTTCTTTTCCAAGCACTTTTGCAATACCCCGATACCACTTATCCGTATTTCGAATTCCAATCGGCATAACGGTATGTGAATATGGAATCTGATAATCTTCCCATAATGTTTTCATGAATTCATCCGCAAACACCTTACATATGGATGTTGATGCCTCAGCCGCAGGAATCTTCTTGATTTTTTCTAACGAACTATAAAATGGTATATAATTAACTTTTGCACCAAGATGATGTAACATCCTTTCCATTTCTTTCTGATCTGCATAGCTTACCGTAGTAGGTTCAAACAAATTTATTAATCCTTTTTCCTTTTCCACTTGCTGTTTTTTTAATATGTGTCTGTTAATCGAAATAAAAGCCGCATCAAATCCGGAAGCACATATTTTTGACTTAAATCCCTCACAATGAATCGGAACCATAATTGTGTCAGGATACTCCGTCTGTAAATCCGCCGCAATCGCATCAATATCATCCCCGATAATTCCCGATGCACACGAAGCATATATAAATGCAAGTTTAGGATTATATCGCTCCACGGCTTTTTTTACTGTCTCTCTTAATTTCTCTTCTCCACCAAATACCACACTTTTTTGATCAATATTGGTTACAAACAATCTTGGATTTTTCACATTTTTTATTCCTCTGTGGATTTGTCCAACACGGTACATATCAACAGCCATAATAGCACACCCAACACATCCCTGAGGTGAGTGTGAAATAAATACAGAATCCTCAAGGGACATGAGTGCTGCCATACTATTAATTTGCTGGCATTGCAGCCCCTGTGCAAAACTTCTGTCAGCTCTTTTCAGACACCCTTTTTTATAATTATCTGCAACTTCTTTTCCAGTTGTTCCTAAATCATTTATTCTTCCCGGTCTGCTTTCCCGCACTCCGGAATACTGTACATTTGACATATTTTCTTCCTTTCTATCCTAAGATGTATCCACTTTGTCACATGCAACAGCCGACCCACATCCTAAGGTCTTAAACTTTACATCTTGAATGGTTCATGTTTATCTATTTTCCCATAATAAAACGTTATTTTTTCTAATGCTTCCTCAATACTACACTCAACATCAAACACGGATATTGCTTTTCTCTCAAACTGCTTCTGTGCCTGAAAACCAATTTTCTTACATACGACACACCTGCAATCCGTAATCAACTCCACTTTTGATATCACATCCGAAGAACCATTGCATCCATTGCCATGACCGCCACAGCCCTCACTGGTGCAGCCCGATACGCTACAGTCATTTTGACTTTCGCTCTTCGTTTCGTTGTCATCGGGAACGATACGCTCCTCTAACAATCTGATTTCATCCGCGACTTCATATATCAAAAACTTTGTAACTTCACCAAATTTCAAATCCACATGAATTCCATCAGACGAACCTACTGCAATCTTATAACTCAAACCAACACCTCCTATCAAATAACAACTGCCTGTGAAACCAATATCAAACGTCCACAGGCAGTTTCTTTACATATTTTAGTTAAATCTCTGCACAGCTACCGTATAGATGTCCTCTATCAATCTGATTCCTCCTGTATATCCTACATAGAAGTCGTCAAATACTACTTTATCCTGTACCGGCCACGAGATATTCAGGAAGTTTCCTTTCAAATCCTCCGTCACTTCCTTTTCATAATATCCGCCGAGGATGAGTGGATAGCCATGATAATCATGCTGTTTAATCTGTTCATGAATTTTGTATCCGTCTGTTTCAAAGGAAACCTCTGCCTCCAGACCAAAATTCAGCTTTTTGAACTCTTGTGTAATCTGCTCTCTATAATTCTTCGGTGTATCATCTACAACGAACTGTCTGGCTGGAACAAGCCCTAAATCGTTTACCAAAAATTTTGTAATGCCAAGTGCATACTGCGCATCCGCAATCACAGTAAACTGTTTGTTGATGACACGATTTTCAAGGAATAAATCTGCATATCTTTCTATCAGATAGTAATAATAATCCTCATGTTCCTTGATAACCGCTTCCACCTTTTCTTTCTCCACGCCGGCAAATTCTCCAACCGCTCTTAGGAACTTACTGGTCTCCGTCGCACCAATTGGAAGTGTCGGATAATGAAGATATGGAATTCCAAACTTGCGCTCCATCTTCTTCATGTTTCCAAGACCTACCCAAGGGGAGACAAGAAGATTAAACTCTGCTTCCGGAATCTTATTGATATTGTCAATTCCCCGTTTAAATCCAAAGATTGTATTTGGTATCAGTCCAAGTTCCTGAATCAGGTTTTCCAGTTCTCTGATATTTCCAAGCCAGAACAAATCCTGATATGGAACATCCGCCCAGATATTCACAAGTCCCTTTTGCTTCTTATCGGTTTTTTTCAGATACTGATCTATGATTGCATCTACAACCTGTTCATGGCCTTTGTAGTTGTTTCCTTTAAACCCTGCTGTAGGTGCATAAATAACCGGTTTATCCGCATCCTCAAAACGGGATACCACTTCTCCTGAATCATCTCCTACAATCTCAGGAATACATCCTGTCAAAACCACATACAAATCCGCATCAATGACCTTTAGTGCATTTTCAATTGTGGAATTCAACTTCTTTACTCCACCAAATACAACATCCTTCTCATTGATACTGGTACATGGAAAAATATTTGGAGAAAAATATCCTGAGCTTCCCGTTGATTCTGATAGCTTCTGTGCACAGCCAGGACCGGAATGTAGGATTGGCAATGCACGATCAATTGCCTGAACGGTCTGCATGGCACCGAGTGCACATTTATACCTTTGTTTGTCTAAAAGCTTTGCCATCTTACTTTACCTCCTCTAGGAATGCATCCACATTCTGTTTATACCACCAATCTGTATACGGGAGCTTCGAGCGTTTTGCCAGATTTTCCTCAAAGCTTCGGTTTCTTATCGCATCCAATATTGTCTTGGCAAATTCCAGTGTATGCTTATAGCCGAATATCATATATTCGTCGGCTACATAGATTGCCGGAGTTCCATTTTTTATCGCCCAAACGGTAGAACCCGGATGTCTTGACAGATACATATCCGGCTTATATTTATTCAGAATATTCATAACCTCATAATTCTGCTGATCCGCTACACTGGCTTCAAAATCGATATCATTGTCAAGCAGATATTTCATGGAAGGTGGCACATCACCATTTTCGTACTTTTTGTCATAATGCCATGCAAGCGCCCAGACAACCTTGATTCCAAGCTCATCCAATACACGGGATACCTCAAAGGTATATCCCGGTCCCATACCGAGAACTGCTGTAAGTCCTTTGAGTTCCTTTTTCACCTCCTCAATCTGAGGGATATAGATGGCACGCTGCTCCTCTATATATTTTTCTACCTTCTCACTTCTTCCGGTAACTTTTCCGATTTCTCTTAACCATGTCTCGAAGCCTGTGATACCACACTGATTGATACTTCTTACATACGGTACACCGTATTTTTCTTCCAGCGCATTGCCAAGATAGTTGCCTAACGTTCCGCAAATACAGGTGGTCGCCAGACTCTCTGAGAGATGCGACAGTTCCTCAACAGTTGAATTACAGTACAAAAATACCGGCTCCAAATCAAAATTCTTAAAGATTTCAATAATCTCAGGTCTTGCACTTTCGTAGAAATTCTTGAAATTAATCTTGTTTGTCTTGACCCCCTCTCTCGGTGGCTGAACAATCTCCTGCATGACCGCATGGTCGGAAATGTCAAATCCTGTTGCCCAGATTCTTGATTTGAATCCTTCACAATGTACAGCAACAATCGGAACTCCCACTTCATCCCTTACCTCGTCCACAATGCTGTCAATATCCTCACCGATAATTCCGGTTGCACAGGAACTTGATACAAAAATAGCTTTTGGCTGATATCGTTTATTTACATCCAAAATGATATTTCTCAATGCTTCTGTAGAACCAAAGATGGTATCATTTTCATTCATATCCGTTCCAACATATATCGTCTTACTGGTAACGCCTCTTTTTTTCGACATAACCTTCGACATATAATAGGAGCTTGCCCCTGTTACCGAACATCCTGCCGGACCATGGTGAATAATCGCCACATCACGGATTCCTGCCAACTGCGACAACCCACACATAGAAAGACACGTACTTGACTGGGAAAAACATCTCGAACATCCCTTTAAGGTTCCGCATTCACTCTGCGTTGCTAAATCTTTTAATGTTCCAACATAGCCCGTAATCGAACCAATACGATTCTCCCTTGTTGCAACATTCGAATTGGACAAATTAATTGGCATATCACACACTCCTATCCTTGATAATCTTCATTGAACAGATTCGTGGAAAGATACCGAAGTCCGGTATCCGGCAAAACTGCAACAATGGTCTTACCCTTATTTTCCGGTCGTTTCGCAAGTTCCGTCGCTGCATGAATGGCTGCACCGGATGATGTTCCAATCAAAATACCATCTGTTTTCGCTACTTCTCTTGCTGCTGTGTACGCTTGTATTGTTTCTACTTCCAGCTTTTCATCATAAATATCCAGATTCATAGTAGATGGCACGCGTTCCGCCGGTACCCCTTCAAATGGATGTACTCCGGTGATTTCCTCCGGTGCCGGATTGTCCTCACTTGGCAAGGAGTTTTGCCCCGGCTGAATGGCTACGACTTTCAGATTCGGATTTTTGCTTTTTAAAAACTTTCCTGTTCCGGATACCGTTCCGCCGGTACCGACATTTGCTACCAGAATATCTACATTTCCCTCCGTATCTTCCCAGATTTCCGGTCCGGTGGTTGCCTCATGAACAGCAGGATTCGCAGGATTGGAACACTGATCTACAAAGAATATGTTTTCTTCTTTATCCAACACCTGTTCCTTCAATGCCGCAATCGCTGCAACAAAGTCTCCATTTGTTTCTTCCAAAGCTTTTGCCACTACAGGTTCTTCCGACAATTTGATGGTCTCTCCACCAAATGCTTTTATCACCTTGAAACGCTCCTCACTCACCTGATCCTGTATGTATACGCGGAATTTGTATCCCTTGCTCGCTGCAATCGCTGCAAGGCCAATTCCTGTGTTTCCACTGGTCGTCTCAACTATGGTATATCCCGGTTTTAAGAGCCCCTTCTTCTCCGCATCCTCTACCATAGCAAGCGCAATTCTATCCTTCACGCTCTGATTTGGATTGAAATACTCGAGTTTTACCAAAATACGTGCATCCAGATGATGTTTCTTTTCATAATTGGTCAACTCCAACAAAGGCGTCTTTCCAACTAATTGTGCAATTGACTTATTTATTCCCATAACACATCTCCTCCTTAAATCTTATAATCATCAGCAAGTTCCATCATTCCATATTCCATGAGAATTTCCTCTAGTCTCTCCTGAGTCATAGGAGTTGGAATTACAAAATCTGTATTTTCGATTACTGCCTGCGCAAGATTTCTGTATTCCTGTGCCTGATTGGAATTCGGCTTATATTCAATAACCGTTTTCTTATTGATTTCCGCACGCTGTACAATGTTGTCTCTCGGAACAAAATACAGAAGTTTTGTCCCAAGTTCTTTTGCAAATGCACGTAGTAAATCAAGTTCTCTGTCTACATTTCTTGAATTACAGATAATACCTCCAAGTCGTACCCCACCGGTTCTTGCATATCTCTGAATACCCTTTGAAATGTTGTTGGCTGCATAAAGTGCCATCATTTCTCCACTGGCTACAATATAGATTTCCTTTGCCTTACCTTCACGAATCGGCATTGCAAATCCTCCACAGACAACATCACCCAGAACATCATAAAATACATAATCCAAATCATCTGTGTAGGCACCAAGGTTTTCAAGCATATTGATAGAGGTAATGATTCCTCTTCCTGCACATCCGACACCCGGTTCCGGACCTCCCGATTCCACACATTTTGTTCCGCCATATCCATCTTTCAGGATTCTGTCAAGAGAAATATCCTCTCCTTCTTCCCGAATCGTGTCGAGTACCGTTTTCTGCGCCAGACCGCCAAGAAGAAGTCTGGTTGAGTCCGCTTTTGGATCACATCCGACTACCATTACCTTTTTTCCATGCTCCACCAAGCCTGCCGTTAGATTCTGTGTTGTCGTCGATTTTCCAATTCCGCCTTTTCCATAAATTGCAATCTGTCTGATTTCTCCCATGTCTCTGTTTCCTTTCTTATTCAAATAATTTTTGTATTTGTATATATTGAATCAATTGTTTGACTGATTCCTCTATCATTCCGGGGATTTCAAAGCTCTCAATTCCATAGCTTTGCGCCATGTTCGCTGCTCCACCTCCAATTCTGCTGACTAGAAGATATTTACAATCTCCAAGTCTTTGCAGGTTTTCTCTGAGCCTGTTATCATCATGTGTCCCCATCTCACACACCGGCTTTACAATTCGCTTTTCTAAAAAACAAAGCGTTTGCTGCTCATCGACTTCATATATGTAAAATTCTTTTGCTCTTCCAAAATGATTGTTCACAACAATTCCATCACTGGAAGCAACTGCAATTTTGTATACCTCCTTATCCATGCGAAAATGTCTCCTTCACATTCAATCTTCTCTGATATATCTGATCTCCAAATTCCGATTTCCCCGGCACTCCGACTGCATCTGCCCTGCAATGCTGACAATGTCTGAATACATCAATATATTGGGATGCTCTCGTTCTTGCCTGATCAATCTGTGCACAACTCGGTGCCTTGTAATCCTTTAGTTCATGCTGTGGTATCAAAGGAATGATATTATAGATACGGGCTCCCGCCTCCTTTACAGCCTTTGCAATTGCCTCGATATGATCCCCGTTAATCTCCGGCACTAAAACGGTGTTCACCTTGACGGTAATCCCTGCTGCGGCTACCTTGCGAATCCCTGCCAACTGATTGTCAATCAGGATTCTTGCGCCTTCCACTCCTTCGATTTTCTTACCATGATAGATAATGTACGCATTGAGCTTGTTTTCAATTTCAGGGTCAACGGCATTTACCGTAACCGTCAGGGAATCAATTCCCACGCGAATGACATCCTCCGCTCTTTCATTTAGCAGTAATCCATTTGTACTCATACATTTGATTAAATCCGGAAATTTTTCTTTCACGATTTCAAATGTCTTTAGTGCATAATCCGATGCAAGCGTATCACCCGGACCTGCAATACCTGCCACCTTAATATCCGGACAGATATCCAGAGCCTTCCTCAAAATATCCTCACAGTCTTCCGGTTTTAAAACCTTGGATGTAACTCCGGGTCTTTCCTCCACATCATTTATGGTTCGGTCACAAAATCTGCAGGCGATATTGCATCCGGGGCTTACAGGCAAATGGATTCTTCCGGCATGATTCTTTTGTCCTCCAAAGCACGGATGAGAATTTTGCAAATCTTTATATGTATTACTCATGTCACACCTGCTTTCTTTTCTTATTTACGGTATAAAATAACCGTTAGCGATACCGGATGGATTCGAACCACCAACTTCAGCTTTGCAAGCCTATGCCTTTCCAGCGGCTACGGCATCATGATGTACCTGTCCTTATTTGTATTGATAAAATGCTATCATATTGCAATTCGTTTGAATATTTCGTAAGATTTATCGCCTATGATAAATTCTATTTATCACACGTTTCTCCACAAAGAAAAAAGGACTCAGCTGAGTCCTTTTTCCTGATATTTTTTTAGCTCCTGTATGTACATTTGTCCTATATCACTTAATTTGTGATTTTTTCTTGTTATGTAGCCAATTGTTAAAGGATCCTCTTCTTTTAGTTTGATAGTAACAAACCCATCCTTTAACGTTACACTATCTGTCATGATTCCCGTTCCTATAGAATATCCATTCAGTTTTGCCATAATCTCGGAAGAAGTTGCCCTGTCATTGGACTTAATAAGCTTATCAAATTCATAGTCACTCAGGGCTTCTTCCGATAAATAAAAGTCATTATCACTACTCTGGTCAAAGCTAACACACGGATAATCCTTCAACTCCTCCAGGGAAATCTCACTTCTATCTGCAAGCGGATGTTCTTTCCACACATATGCAAAGGTATCTCGCACCATCAGCGGAAAAAACTCCAATTGATATTCACGAAACAGCTTCTTTAGAATATTCTGGTTGCTGTTTGAGTACGCAATAATTCCAATTTCACTCTTTAATCCCCTTACATTCGTCAATACTTCGTCTGTTCTGGTTTCATGAATGGAAAACACAAATCTGTCAGAATCAATGTTTTTGACCGTATTTACAAATGCATGCACCGCAAATACATAATGCTGCATGGATACAGAAAAATGTTTTTTATTTTTATCTTTCTGAATGTATCTGTCTTCAATCAGCTCATACTGACTGACCGCCTGCTTTACATATGTAAGAAACTCGCTCCCCTGCTCTGACAGCGATATACCCTTGTTATTACGTTCAAAAATCCGAATTCCAAGTTCCTCTTCCAGCTCATGAATGGTAGCTGAAAGAGCCGGCTGAGATACAAATAACTTACTGGCGGCTTCCCGCATGGATGAAGAAGCTGCAATTGCCAAAACATATTTTAGTTGTAATATTGTCATAGTTTCACTTACTTTCTTTTCGATTGCAAACGCATTTTTGTACTGATTATATACAACTCTATCACAGACCTGTTTGCTTGCATAATCTCTATTTTTTATTAAGAAATATAAGATAAAACTATAACCACAATTACCAGCCCAAATCCATAAGCCATGTATTGAGTTTTCTTTCTTTTTCTACCTGACTCAAGCCGGAATCCTTCGGGGAGATATATTCGCCCTTGATATTACCATCCACGATATACAAAACTCGCTTACACCGTGCGGCGACCTTGGCATCATGTGTTACCATCATAATCGTTGTTCCCTCCTCGTTGAGCTTTACCAGCTCTTCTAACACCTCCATGGAAGAGGTACGATTCAATGCTCCGGTCGGTTCATCTGCAAATAAAATCTTTGGATTGTTGATCATGCTTCTGCAGATACATGCGCGCTGCAGTTGTCCTCCGGATACCTCATTGATATCATTGTCCGCGATATCGATGATGGAAAGCTTGCGCATCAATTCTTCTGCCCGCTTTACCTTATCCGCTTTGCTTTCACCACTCTTTTTGCTTTCCACTGCCGGTAACACAATATTGTCGATAATCGTGAGATTTTTCATCATATACATCTGTTGGAAGATAAAGCCCATCTTATCAAGACGGATATCTGCAAGCTCATTTTGCTTTAAATCCATCAGGTTACTTCCATCAAAGATGACGGTTCCGCTGGTTGGTGCATCCATGCCGGATACCGCATAAAGCAGCGTTGACTTACCGGAACCGGAAGGACCCATGATAGCTACCATGTCACCCTCCTCCACTGTAAAATTCACATTCTTTAATACATTGTTCTGTCTTTTTTCTATGATATAGGTTTTACATAAATCCTTTACTTCTAATATATTTGCCATAATCGTTCTCCTCTTTATATATACGTGTTCTTTACTCTACATTGCCCACATCGTTGCATGTGATTTTCTTTGTAATCCCTGCGGTAAGCCATACAGTCAACAGATTTATCAAAAGGATAATTCCCGGATAAATCACACACAGCGACAATGGTTTAAAGTAGTATTCTACATGTGTGGCTCCCATCATATTCCAAATCGGATCACACCAAAGCTTTGTAATCGGATAGGTCAGACTGATTGCAAGAATCTCTGTAATCACTGCTACCAGAAGGAACCGGTAAACCTGCCATCTGATGATAAAAGCATCTCTAAATCCGATTGCTTTCAGTAACGCAATCTGACTTGTTTCATCTGAGATAAAGCTACGCTCCATCAGGATTGTAACCAGTATGACAACGATGCATGTAATTGCAAGCAAGAGATATTGCACAGACTGCATGGTGGACGCAACCTTCATACAATCATCACAATACTGCGCTGCGTTCATAATCTCTTCTGTATGATAGAAATCTTTCAGCTTTTCCATTCGGTTTTCGATTTCTTTTGCATCCGGATGGTCATCAAAATCAACCTGTATGGACATCATCGCATTGGCATATGCCATGTTCGTCGGTGCATCTTCATGTAATCGGAGCACATTTCCCATCTGATTCATGGTCTGAAAATATGCGACTATGATGCATTCCCGCTTTTCTGTCACAAAGTCAATCGTCACCGTATCTCCAATCGAAGCGCCAATCTCTTCGGCAATCTGTTTGGTAATCGCAATTTCATCTGCATTTTGCGGCGCGCTTCCTTCGGTATACTCGTAATCCGTAGTCTTTGTATATTTATTCTGCTCACAATTTATGGAAGTCGTTCTTCCATCAAAGGTAACCTTGTATTTATACCATACCTCAAAATTTGTCTTTCCGGGCATTCCCAGACCGGCAATATTCCTTTCGATACCGGACAATAATTTCTTCACATTTTCATTTCCCGCCTCTGACAACAAATCCATATCAATCAGCTTTGCATCTGTAATATAAACATCCGACTTCTTACAAAATGATGTAATCAGTCTGTCACTCAGCATGGTATCCGTTACCTCTACAACACCAAAAACAAATACGGAACACAGGAAGAATGAAAGTATAATCGTTAAAAATCGCTTCGGCGCACTGACAAAATCATTTACCGCCATATAAAATGCATTCTTAAAATGTGTCTTTTTCAAGGAGTATCTTCCCTTTTTGCCAAAGCGTTCCCCGGTCGAACCATTACGAATCGCATCTACCGGTGTGTATTTCTTTATCTTGCCTGTACACAGATAAGCAAATCCCGTCATTACAAACACAACAATCAGGGAACCTAAGATATTCAACAGGATACCGGCATCGTTGCTAAGTACCATCTTCTCTGACACGGAGGCCATAATCATGTTTCCAAATGGAATACCACCTATAAATCCAATCAATCCTCCCACCACGGACATCACAAAATACTTTGTCAAATAAATGCTTCGAATCTTAAAGTTGTGGATTCCGATTGCCTTCATGACACCAATTTCTCTGAACTCTTCATTGATGGTAAAGGTTATCACGAACTTCAATAAAACAAAGGATACAATACACAGGCATACACTCAGTACCAGAACAATCATTGCCACAATCATCTCCATGACGTAAGTCATTTTAATCATGCTTTTCTTTCCGGAAAACAGGATATTCTGTGCCTCTGACAGTTCGTCAGAAATCTTTGTAACATCGTTGGAATCTATATTGAAGATATGACCATTGTATGGTTCTAATTCTTCCTTTTTAAAATCCGCAAAATCCTTTTCGCTGATTATAAATCTTGTATTTCCCATCATCTCTGAGCCCAAAAGCGCATCCTTCATCTCGCCTGCAATTTTCAGTCTTTTTTCTATGCCATGATAGTCAATGTCTATGTAATCGCCAACCGCTATGTCATTTCTCTTCAAAAGTCCTGCTGTCACATACACTTCTCCATCCTTTACCTCTGTCAGTTTCTCATTGTTCGACTGAAAAAATGTAATTCCACTTTCGCTAAGTGCTTGAAATACTATGGTAGGGCTTTTTAATTCCAGCTGCTTTCCATCTACCGTAATATCATCCTTACTTCCCCAATATGCATTTTCTATTTTGTAGTCCTCCACATAATCTGATGTCTTTAGGATTTCTTCTACTCCTCCATCACCATTTTGTGTGATTACGATATAATCTCCTACTCCTGCCTTATCCAGAAAGTAATCCGTTCCATTCATTACCGTGATGACATTGCTGATGCCGGATGATACAAACAGCGATGCAAGTATGGCAAACAGTAATAAAATGACATTCATCGTTTTCTTTCGTTTTAAATCTCTTTTTAAGATATTTAAATACATCCTTTTTTCTCTCCTTTTGTATTTGATGTATTTACTATACTGGTTTAATTATTAAATAATCCTTAAATTGTTTGATAATTACAAAAAAAGATTACACCGAATCTCAGTGTAACCTTTTTCGTCTACATTAATCGCTCCATCAATGCGTCATATATTTCCCTTGCAACTGCAAGCTTATATGCAAGCCTTGTCGGTTGTGGTGGAATTTCTATTTCATATGACTGTACCACTCCATCTATGGTAATTGCAAAATAGACCTGTCCCGGAACTGAAGCCTCCGGATTGTCGGGATCTGCATTGCCGAAGGTCCCGGTCACACCGATTCCGATATTGGCACGATAGGTTTTCGCACAGGCACATGCCATCGCTTCCGCAGTTTCGCGGGAATAAACTGTATACCGGTCGATGATTTCCTTTGCAACGCCCTGCATCACCTTGGCTTCGTTGCAATAGGTGACAAAGGCACCCTGTAAGATTGCGGAAGCACCTTCTGTATCCGTCAGCAATGAGGCAATCTGACCGGAGGTCGCACTCTCCATCGTCGTAATCGTAAGATTTCGTTTTGTCAGAAGTTTAGTGAGCTTTTCGTAATCTTTTCTGATTTCCGATTCATTATATATTTTATTCATGTAATTTCTCCCTTCTGTTTCCAAACACATATCCGGTCACCTCGAAATAGTATTCCCACAAAGCGCATTATATCATACAATGCTTTTTCATACATCAAAAAAGAGCCATATATCCTATGACTCTTTTTGCTTCTTACGATAATGTAATGGAAATCGTGGTTCCCTGTCCCACGTTGCTGTCAAGCTCTATATTGCCTCCATGCAAGTCAACGATGTGCTTGACAATCGCAAGGCCAAGCCCTGTTCCTCCTGTTTCCCTGGAACGTCCCTTGTCTACACGATAGAATCGCTCAAATACCCGTTGTCTGTCTTCCTCCGGGATTCCGATACCTGTATCTTTTATTCTCAGGCAGGTCTGATTGTCCGATGGCTCCACATAGATATCGACACGACCATCCTTTTTATTGTAACGAATTGCATTTTGAACGAGATTGTCGATTAGCTCCTCGAGAAGATTGCGATCGGACCTTACCATGCAATGTTCCCCATGCAGTGACAGGGTAACATTCTTTTGTCTTGCATTGTTTTCTAACAGTTCCAACCGCTCCTGCACCAAATCATACAAATCAATCCTTGTAAACTCCGGTATATTCTCTGCCTGGTCCAGCTCTGAAAGACGGATGATATCATTGACAAGACAGACCAGACGATCCGCATGTTTTCGGATTTCTCCTGCAAATTTTGTCTGTTGCTGTTCATCGACCATCTTGTTTTCAATCAATTCCGCGTACCCCGATATCGCAGTAATCGGGGTTTTCAATTCGTGTGATACGTTTGCGGTAAAATCCTGTCTGCTTTTTGCTGCTGCCAGAATATCTCTGTGCTGCTCCCTAATCCGAGTCACAAATGGTTCTAATTCTTTATATTCGACGGTTACCTTGCTACTGTCAAGCTCTTCTGCCATCCGATTTATCGGTTCTATCAGCTGTCTGGTCAGCAGATGACTGAGGATGACACACAATACAATGACAAAAGAGAAGATAAACAAGACAGCAGGAAATGCGGACAAGAACACACTTGCAATGCTGCGTGCCTCAGTGGCAACACGAAGTACGGTACCATCCTCCAACAAAATAGCATAATAAAAGGTCCGCATATTCATGGTGTCAGACTTACGCGTTGAACTTCCCACACCATTTTGAAATGCCTCCTGCACCTCCGGACGGTCCATATGATTGCCAAGATTGGATGCATCATTGTCAAAGAGCACTTCGCCCTGTTCTGAAATCCAGGTAACACGCATGGATTGTTCTCCCTTTATGGTGTCATTGTCTTTCAGATGATTGACACCGGCTCCTGCGAGTAGCTGTGCTGTGGTTCGCAAATCCCCTCGAACCTGATCCTGAAACAAATCATAATATGCAATTGTAATCAGACAGACAGTCAGTAGCACTGCCATCATGGATAATACAACTAAACGTATATTTATTTTTTGTTTCATTCTAATACATACCCCACATTTCTGACAGTCTTGATATGCTCACCCTGCTCCCCCAGTTTCTGTCTCAGGGTCTTAATATGCATATCGACGGTTCTTGATTCTCCTTCAAATTCCGTATCCCATACATGTAGCATAATCTTGTCTCGGGACAGTACGATTCCCCGATTTACCATCAAATACTTGAGCAACTCATATTCCTTGTAAGTAAGCTCTACCTGTTTCTCATTGACCAGACATTGATGGCGACTGTCATCCATCCGAATCTCTCCAATGGATAAAGATGCAGCCTTATCCTCTTCACATCTTCGAAGCATTGCCTTCACTCTTGTGATTAACTCCATCACAGAAAATGGTTTCCTGATATAATCATCCGCTCCATTGTCCAGACCCCTGATCAAATCAATTTCCTGCGTTTTCGCCGTTACCATAATCACAGGAAGCTTGCGCGTCTGTATATCTGCACGCAGCTTCTTAACGATATGATTTCCATCCGAGTCCGGAAGCATCACATCCAAAAGCAAAAGATCCGGAAGCTTTTCTTTTATCTGTTCAAAGAAAGGAGCAGCACTTTCAAATGCACATACCTCGTACCCGCTATTTTTCAAGGCTATCTCTTCAATTTCTCTGATACACTCATCATCTTCTACTATGTATATCAAGGACATGGCTTCTTCCTCTTTTCTTTTTTTTTGATATTATACTGCATGTCGGGATTTACATTCAATCATATTTTGCTTTGTTCTTTTCTGTCATCCAAAGAATAGATGACCCACTCCGCAATATTGGTTGCATGGTCACCGATTCGTTCGAGATATTTCGCAATCATCAGCATATCAATTTCCTGTTCTCCACGTTCTGAATCTTTTTTGATTAATTTAATCAATTCATCCTTAATTCTTGTGAACAGTTCATCTACTACATCATCCTGTTCAATGACTGCTTTTGCTTTTTCTGCATCTTTTTCTGTAAACGCATCTATACTTTTTATCAGCATATCCGTTGCTTCCGATGCCATCTTGACAATGAGATTGCAGTTTGCAATTCTGTCACTACGACCGAGCAGTATCGTAATTTCGCTGATGTCCGCTGCATGGTCGCCGATTCGTTCCATATCTGTCACCATCTTCATCGCAGCCGTAATCGCACGCAGATCCTTCGCCACAGGCTGTTGCTGAATCAACAGGTTAAAACAGATATTTTCAATATCTCTTTGTTTTTGATCAATCAGACTATCCTTTTCAATAATCTTCTTTGCATTCTCTATATCGCCATCTACCAAAGCACGAATCGCCTCTCGGATGTTTTCCTCTATCATCGTCCCCATCTGAATCATTTCCTCATTCAGATTTTTTAATTGTGCATCAAATTTTACTCTCATATTCCTCTCCTATTATGGGATTATCCAAATCTTCCGGTTACGTAGTCTTCTGTTCGCTTATCCTGTGGATAAGAAAACAAAGTTTTTGTATCTGCATATTCCACCATCTCACCGACTAAGAAAAATGCAGTGTAATCAGATACACGCAGTGCCTGCTGCATGTTATGTGTGACAACGACAATGGTATATTGCTTTTTAAGCTCTTCCATGAGGTCTTCGATTTTTGCAGTTGATATCGGATCGAGCGCGGATGTCGGCTCATCCATCAAAAGCACCGATGGTTTCACAGCCAAGGCTCTTGCAATACAGATTCTCTGTTGCTGTCCACCGGAAAGTCCAAGTGCTGACTTTTTGAGTCGGTCCTTGACTTCGTCAAAAATTGCTGCACCGCGCAAGCTCTCTTCCACAATCTCATCGAGCTTATGTCTGTCTCGGATTCCGTGCACTCTCGGGCCATAGGCAATATTGTCGTAGATACTCATCGGAAATGGATTTGGCTGTTGGAACACCATACCAACCTGCTCCCGCAAAACCGTAGTATCCACCTTCTCATCATAGATGTCCTGTCCGTCCAGAAGCACATCTCCCTCGATTCTGACATTTTCTACCAGATCGTTCATGCGGTTTAAGGTTTTTAGAAATGTAGATTTACCACATCCGGATGGACCGATAAACGCTGTCACCTTATGTTCCATGATATCCATACTCACATTTTTCAGTGCATGGTTTTGTCCGTAATATAAATTCAGATCCTTTACGGAAATCTTGATATTTTCACTCATATTCTTCCTACTTTCCTTACACATTTTTTCGTCTTGTCAACCACTTTGTCAGCAGATTGATGATGAATACGATTACCATCAAGACAAGTGCAATTCCAAATGCTGTATCAAAATCTCCCTCACTCGTTGCAGAAAGATACAACTGTATGGTAAGCGTTCCTCCTGACTGGAAGATTTTTTCTCCTAATCCCAACAATCCATGTGGCAAAAGCTTTGCAGAGCCTGCCGTAAAAATTAACGCTGCTGACTCTCCAACAATTCGCCCGATTGCGAGAATCGCACCTGTGATAATTCCGGGCATGGCACAAGGTATCAATATAGTACGTATCATATGCCATTTTCCGGCACCCAAACCGATGGCTCCATGGCGATATCCATCCGGCACTGTCTTAAGAGCCTCCTGCGTGTTTCGAATCACGAGCGGCAGTACCATCAAAATCAGGGTCAGCGAACCGGACAGAATCGTATATCCAAGCCCTAATGTCTCAACAAAAAACATCATACCAAACAAACCAAAGATAATAGATGGAATTCCGGAGAGAACCTCCGTGGTAAACTCTATCGTCGTAACCAGTTTCCCCGGCTTTGCATATTCATTCAGATAGATAGCAGCACCTACACCAACCGGTACCACAACCAACATGGTCAACACTACAATCAAAATCGTATTGACAATATTTCCTGCGATACCCACAGTCCCCTTTCTAACCGAAGTTACAGTTGTCAAAAATTCCGGTGAAATAGAGCCGATTCCTTTGGATACGACAAACACAATCATCAATACTAAAAGCAAAATGGAAAAGGAGGCACAAATCCATATCGCAGCCTGCATCAACAAATCTTTCACACGCCATTTCTTTTTAATCATAGATTTGCTCTCCTTTCTTCTTCATCTTTGTCAGCATCAAATTGATAACGACGATGAAGATATATAACACCAGACCAACCGTAAACAACACCTGTCTGTGAAGTCCGGATGAATAACTCATCTCACTGACTAACTGTGTGGTAAGGAATCGTACAGAGTTGAATGGAAGTGGTAGATTGACCACACCACCTGCAACCATATTGATTGCCATAGCTTCGCCAAGGGCACGTCCGATTCCCAAAACAATACCTGTCATAATACCGGATTTTGCCGCCGGCAAAACGACCTTGAAAATGGTCTGTATTTTACTGGCTCCAAGTGCCAGGGAGGCAGCGCGCATACTCGCAGGCACAGCCTGAATCGAGGACGCGCTGATATTGATGACAGTTGGCAGAATCATGATTGCAAGCACAATCATTGCTGCCAACAAATTAGAGCCACCGGTGAATTTGTGGTCCGGGTCATCCGCGAAAATCTTCTTCTCCAATTCATACATAAGCGGATTTAAAACCATCATTCCCACCAGACCATACATAACAGATGGAATCGCAGCCAAAAGCTCCACTGCCGAAGACAATGCTTTTGACAATTTTCTTCCGACTGCATTTCCACTCGTAAAATCCGTCAAAAAGACTGCCGTCAATACGCCAATCGGTACACCCAGCAAGACTGCTCCAAACGTACCCACGATTGACGACAATATAATGTAGAGAATTCCGTAGGAGGGTTCCTGTGCGGTTGGTTCCCAGACAGTT
This sequence comes from Wujia sp., assembly GCA_051879955.1. GTDB lineage: Bacteria > Bacillota > Clostridia > Lachnospirales > Lachnospiraceae > Coprococcus_C. The sequence goes on along the minus strand of JBJENA010000080.1, from coordinate 6,835 downwards.
CCAAACAACAACTCCATAATACCAACCTCAAACACAGCCGGAGTTCCCTTCCATATCATGTAAATGGTTATCGCTACCACGGACACAACCGCGATGCTTCCAAACAGGAAAAATATGATTTGCGCAATTCGTTCTTTTGTTTTTTTCATATTCTTTGCCTATATTCCTTCTTCACTATGTTGACTAATTTGGAATAATCAAGCCTGCATTTCGAATCGTTTCTTTACCGGCTTCGCTATTGATATATTCAAACCAGGTCTGTACAAGCTTGTTCTGCTCACTGATTGCACCCTTTGTAGCCATGACAAATGGTCTTTGCAAACTATATGCACCGGAAAGTATATTTTCCTCTGTTGGCTCTACGCCATCTAACTTGCAGGCAAGGACACTGTCATCCACTGCATCAAAGCTTACATATCCAATCGCACCTTCTGTCGCTGCAACCTTTGCCATTACAGCTCCTGTAGAATCCAACTCCTGTGCATATTCACACTGTTCTGCAAGATCCATCAATTCCTCAAAAGCATCTCTGGTTCCGGAACCATTCTCACGTCCGATGACAACGATCGCCTCGTCCTTACCGCCAATCTCGCTCCAGTTTTTAATCTCGCCCTTGTAGATCTTGCAAAGTGTATCACTTGACAAGTCATTGACTGTATTTGCCTTGTCTGTTACCACAGCAATTCCATCCAGTGCTACAATATTTTCCACTAAGCCATTTGCAGCCTCTCCATCCTTGAGCTTTCTGGATGCATTTCCGATATCTACACTACCGGCTGCCAGAGATTCCAAACCTGCACCGGAACCTGTGTATTCTGTAGTCACTGTGATATCCGTATACTCTTCCATGAATCCTTCCATCAATCCTTCACACAGCTTTTCCATGGATGTAGAACCTGCCAATGCAATCTTACCGGAAAGCGCATCCTCTGACTTGGAACCACATCCGGTAAGTCCTGTCAACATCAAAGCAGTTACCACTGCAAAACATCCCACTTTTTTCATTTTGTTCATCTTCTTCATTTTCTTTACCTCTTTTCTAACATTAAAAAATGTCCCTTGTTTTTTCTTACAAGGGACATTCTAGAAAATGAATGTAAAAACCACTATCAAACATATGTAAAATCTGTGTAAGATTTAATTTCTCCTTTTCGTGAGCCGGTGAAGCACCAAAGATAATGCTATGATACCCAATACTTCCAGCAACATACACACAAATACCGCTATCGCACCGGTCAGCATTGGCGCTGCCCATACGGTTATGTGATACAAAATCACATGATGCACCAAAAAGATTTCATAGGAGATTCCTGCCATAAATGTAAGGAAGGTGCAAGACCTTTTTTCAAGAGCGGCCTCCAATCGATATAGAGAAAGAAAACATGCGCTTGCATATATGGTAATCTTTATCGCCTGCGGAAGCGGTATCGCAAATGGGCAAAGCAAAAATACAAAAAATACCGGTATACTTACTTTCTCCCAACGAAGCTTTGCATCCATAGCATATTCGCCAAACAGCATGCCCAGGCAAAATTCAAAAAGCTTCATAGCTGCATTCATATGGGGCTCCACATTGCCTCTATATAAGAATACGCCTGCCAGATACAAGCAAGTAATCGCGCTCATAAAGGCTTTGGGATATGTTTGCATGAACATCCGTAACCACGGATAAAGCATATAAAAAAACACCAGACAACCAAGGAACCATTCTCCGATTCCCAGGTTAAAAGTTGCATATCCATGCATACCAATCCAACCATCCATGCCAAACAGGGTAACCAGGATTCTGGAAACCGGAATACCCGGTGCAAATACATATTTGATTCCGCCTTTGGCGATGCAAAGAAGTACAAGTGTCACAACATATACAATATAATAAGGCACCAATATTCTGAAAAATCTGGAACGATAAAATTTCCAAGGTGACACATCTTTTCCTTTTTGACTGTATGTAAGGCTCACCCCTGACAGGATGAAAAAGAGTGCCACTGAGAGCTTTGCAATATGGATATTTGGTGTTTCACAAAGAGCCATCGCACCCCTTCGCAAAGGTAAGCCATATTTTTGCAGTTCCACTGCCATATGATAAAACACAATCATCGCAAAGCAGATGACACGCATAAGATCCAGAGATTTGATTCGTTTCATGCTTTGCAACCTTCCCGTTTCTTTAACTTTACCAATCGGCTTTTCATAGACAACCCATCAAACACAAACATCCGATTTGTGAGCAACTGTCCACAGCCTGTGATATATTTGATGGCTTCTAACGCCTGTATGCTTCCAAGAATACCCGGAATCGGACCGATGATACCAAAATCAGATGGCTTTTCAATATCCTCAGGTTCTTCCCCAAAGATACACCGATAGCAGGCACATTCTGTATTGGGAATCCATGTCATTGCCTGTCCGTTAAACCCGGATACCCCTGCATGGCAAAATGGTTTTCCCATGCGCACACAGATGTCATTAATTAAAAATTTTGTTTTGTAATTATCCACGGCATCAATCACGAAATCGTAAGACGCTAAAAGCTGTGCATTTTCCGATGTCAAAAATTCTTCATACACCTGTATTGTGGTTTCATGATTCATTACCTGCAACGTCTTTTGTGCAGACCTTGCTTTATTCATATGCACCCTTGACTCATCATGCAGAATCTGTCGTTGCAGATTGTGAACGGCCACTTTATCCGCATCCATGATGCCAAGATGACCCACACCGGCTGCCGTAAGATACATCGCAACCGGAGAACCAAGTCCTCCCGCACCAACAATCAGCACGCGTGCATGCTTTAACTTTTCCTGTCCCTGCTCGCCAATTTCCGGTAACATCAGCTGTCTTTGATACCGATTTATCTGTAAATCTGCATCCGTCTGCACATGTTTGCTCTGTTCTAATTTGATTAGATATCTCTCAACAGATGCGATTGCATTTGCACCATCCGATACCGCGGTCGTAACCTGTCTTAATTGTTTGGTACGACAATCACCTGCCACATAGATACCTTCCACACTGGTACAGCCATCTTCACCTGCAAGGATATATCCCTGCTCGTCACAGGCTACCAAATCACGCACAAACCCGGTACCCGGTTCCATACCAATCGCAACAAAGATTCCGTTCACACAAATTTCCTTTTGCTCCTCTTTGTAAAGAAGCTTTAATGTCTCCACAGTTCCACTGCCACAGATTTCCTGAACCTCTGTGTCATACAAAATTTCTATGTTGTCCTGATTGAAAACCTGCTCCTGCAGATTCTTTGCCCCGCGGAACGTATCTCTTCGATGAATGAGATAGACCTTCTTACATAATTTTGACAGATATATTGCTTCTGCAAGTGCAACATTTCCTCCGCCAACACAGGCAACCTCTTTTCCTCGATAAAACGCGCCATCACAGGTTGCACAGTAGGACACGCCTGCCCCCATATAGGTTTCTTCTCCGGGGATATTTAGCTTCTTGTGAAATGCGCCGGTCGCAACCAAAACAGCTCTGCTTTCCAATACACGACCATCTTCGAGTTTCACTTCTTTATGGTTCCCGTGGTCGACGATTGTTTCTACGGTTCCATCCTCTACCATCACTCCCTGCTGGATTGCATGCTCATAAAATTTATTCCCCAGCTCGAATCCGCCTACGCCGTTTAATCCCAGATAATTGTCAACACTCTCGGTCGTCACAATCTGTCCACCGCATAATCCGGTCTTCTCATATACGATTACATCCATTTTGGCCCGTTTCGCATAGACGGCTGCAGAAAGTCCTGCCGGGCCTGCTCCTATAATTATCAAATCTCTCATAAATTCTCTCCGTTGGATTCAATGCACTTCTTGTACCAATAGAATGAATCCTTCTTTGAACGTGAAAAATCACCCGTTCCATCATCGTGGCGGTCCACGTAGATAAATCCGTAACGTTTTGCATACTGTCCGGTTCCGGCACTTACCAAATCAATCGGTCCCCATGTGGTATATCCAATCAGATTCACACCATCTTCCACGGCTTCTTTCATCGCCTGAATATGGGAACGGAAATAATCGATACGGTAATCATCATGGATACTTCCATCTTCTTCCACGGTGTCAAAAGCACCGAATCCATTTTCAACCACCATCAATGGGGTATCCGGATAACGGTCTCTCAGAATCTGCAAGGTATAACGAAGACCATCCGGGTCAATCTGCCAGCCCCAGTCAGAAGCCTTCAGATTTGGATTTTTGACGCCTTTGGTCATGTTGCCATTAATAGTCTGCGCCCCCTCACTCACCGTAACACAATTGCTCTGATAATAGGAGAAGGTATAAAAATCAATGACACCTTCCTTAATGATTTTCTTATCTTCCTCTGTAATAAAGGAGGTATCGATGCCATGTTCCTTAAAATAACGCATCATAAAGCTTGGATATTCGCCACGCACCTGGACATCTCCACAGAAATTATTCTTAAAATTATCCTCTTCCAGACAGGCAAGTACATCCTTGGGATTCGGAGTAAGCGGATATACGGTAACATGTGCAATCATATTTCCAATCATGAAATCCGGATTGATTTCATGTCCGGCATTCACCGTCAATGCACTTGCCACAAATTGATTGTGCAGTGCCTCAAAGGTTAGCTGTGGATTTGATTTCAATTCATTGAGAGGAATTCTGTGGTCTGACTCGATATCTTCCTTATCCATCATTCCAAGTCCGTACAGGTTTCCAATTCCACCTTCGCCCATACATGCAATATTTATCTCATTAAATGTCAGCCAATACTTTACTTTATCCTTGTATCGCTTGAAACAGGTGGTCGCATAACGTACAAATAAATCAATCACACGTCGATCTGCAAAACCATTATATTTCACAACGATATTCCATGGAATTTCGTAATGACAAAGCGTAACAAGTGGCTCGATGCCATATTTCTTACACTCGTCAAATACGCTATCATAAAATGCCAGACCAGCCTCATTTGGTTCCTCGTCATCTCCATTTGGGAAGATACGACCCCAGTTTATAGAAAGTCGGAAGCACTTAAATCCCATCTCGGCAAATAACGCGATATCTTCCTTGTACCGATGATAAAAATCTATCGCCTCATGGCTTGGATAAAAGGCATTCTCATCCATTTTCGGAAGGAAGGTTCTCGGTGTATTGACATCGCCACCCAAAAGCATATCCGGAACGGATAAGCCCTTTCCATCTTCCAGATAAGCACCTTCACACTGGTTGCCGGCTACTGCGCCGCCCCATAAAAAATTCTTCGAAAATCCCATCTTGTCTGGTCTCCTTTCATATTTCAATCCAAATGTATATGTAATGCTATGAATCGATTTTTTTCAAATTCGACGATAAACATAGGATACATCATTCCGATTATTTCTATCCATAAGTTTATCATGATTCGTCATTTGTTTCTATATATTTCAAACAATATCTTTATATTTGTTTTATTGGTTCTTGAATCCAAGCTCAAATAGTGTTATATAACAAGAAAGAGCACCCACTCCAAAGTGGATGCTCCCGAATTGGTTTATTTCTTCTTGTTCCTCTTATCGAGAAAGGCAAGAAACGCTACAATTAAACTCCCAAAGGCAATGAGTAAACTCAATATGCCAATAATTACCGAAATAATTTCTTTTTCTCGTATTCCTTATATTCGCCGATTTTACCGGTTCTAAATAACCATATTCATATATGGTTGCCTGACCGTTACGGTCGATGACACGGGTTACACTGTCAAGTACATCATACTAATACTCGTAAATCCCTTTTAGTATCTTCCCCTCATATTTTTTTCATAAATTTAAATTAGCCGGTATCATATATCTTATTACGAAAATATCCATGGTAATTCTTCCTCTTCTAGCTGTTCTAGCTGGCAATAAATCAGAGCACACCTTCAAGAATAGTACAATCATCATTATCATCAAATATATATTCTATTCCATTTCCTCCCAACAATATTACATTTTTCTCATTTCTAAATAAGCAATAATTAGTTGTTGATATCGATACTTTTTTCAATAATTCTCCTTTTTCTTCTGAATACACCATTAAATTCATACGATCATCCCCTTGAATTCTAGGATTAAATACAAGACCGTATATTTTATTATTTTTTTCACAATATAATAGATGTGTAAAATGTCCGTATTCTCGGCTATTTGAATCCCAAATCAGTTCTCCATTACTATCATAGTACTTTAAATTCCCAACAGCTTCGGAAACTATTACCCCTCTTGGGGTGCCAATAGCTGTCAAATACGCAAACGTAGATGCTTTTATTTTCCTATTGTTATACTTTATTAAATTACTTTTTATCAGTATAATTTTTTCACCATATTCATTAAAAAATATACTTTCTCCGATTATATTATTATATTTTCCTGTTTTTATATCAAGAAAATAAATTCCATTTTCAGTTCCTACAATCAGAGTATTCTCATCATCAAACATTATACTCTGTATCTTTTTAAACATCTTGTATACATATTTTTCCTCGCCTAAGATCGCATCATAAATATAAAGGCTGTTAGCTTGAAAGTCATCATATTGTGCAGTTGCGATATATTTTCCACAATCGGAAATTGCTATTCTTTGACCACCAAAGTCACACATACACCAAATAGAATTATTTAATCTTAAGTCTTCACTGTTCCAAATTTTTATTAAGGATTTCTCCAATTCATTTTTTAAATATGTTGTTCCAACAATATACTTTGAGTTATTAGATATTGTTAATTCATAAGCTTTTCTTCCCATTTTCCCTCCTAACTCGCATCTATTTTGCACCAACACTTCCCTGTCAGATACATAATATGTATGGCTGTCCTCAATCTCAA